>JAYTTA010000001.1:0-2959 GCA_043745345.1 Acetobacteraceae bacterium
AGCTACAACCCGAAATACATGGTGCTGCTGGCCGGCGATCACGTCTACAAGATGGACTACGAGGCGATGTTGCTGCAGCATTGCGAGACCAACGCCGACGTGACGGTCGGATGCCTGGAGGTTGATCGCATTGAGGCGAGCGCATTCGGCGTGATGCATGTCGATGCCACCGACCGCATCATCGACTTTCTGGAAAAACCCGCCAATCCGCCGCCGATGCCGGGCAAGCCAGACCGCGCGCTGGCCAGCATGGGCATTTACGTGTTTGAAACCCAGTTCATGTTCAAGATCCTTCGCGACGACGCGGCTGACCCGCATTCGAGCCACGATTTCGGCAAGGACATCATTCCAAAGCTGGTCAAGCATGGCTGCGCGATGGCACATCTGTTTGAGCGATCCTGCGTGCGGTCGTCGCAGGAGGTTTCGGCCTACTGGCGCGATGCCGGCACCTTGGACGCGTACTACTCGGCCAACATCGACCTTACCGACGTGGTGCCGGATCTTGATC
This sequence comes from Acetobacteraceae bacterium, assembly GCA_043745345.1. Taxonomy (GTDB): domain Bacteria; phylum Pseudomonadota; class Alphaproteobacteria; order Acetobacterales; family Acetobacteraceae; genus PALSA-911. The sequence continues at coordinate 509 of JAYTTA010000001.1, forward strand.
TGTACGATCAGGAGTGGCCGATCTGGACCTATGGCGAGATGACCGCGCCGGCGAAATTCGTGCATGACGTCGATGGCCGGCGTGGCTCCGCGGTGTCGTCGCTGGTATCCGGCGGCTGCATTGTTTCGGGCGCCAGCCTGAATCGTTCGCTGCTGTTTACGGGGGTACACGTGCATTCCTACGCACGGGTGACCAACGCGGTCATCTTGCCCTATGTCGATATCGGCCGCGGCGCGAGACTGACCAACGTCATTATCGAGCGCGGGGTGCGCATTCCGCCGGGCCTGGTGGTGGGCGAGGATCCAGACCTCGACGGCGCACGGTTCCGTCGCACCGAAAAGGGCATCTGCCTGGTGACGCAGCCAATGATCGACCGCATCAATAGCTGACCCGGTGGAAGTGCTGGCGGTCGCGTCGGAAATCTTTCCGATCATCAAGACTGGTGGGCTGGCGGATATCGTCGGCGCACTGCCCGCCGCGTTGGCGGCACACGGCATTCGGGTGCGCACGCTGGTCCCCGGCTATCCGGAAATCATGACGGCAATTGGTTCGCCCGATGCCATTCAGGCCATTCCCGAAGTTTTTGGTGGATCCGGCCGGTTGCTGGCCGGGCGGGTCGGCAACACGGACCTGCTGGTGCTGGATGCGCCGCAGTTCTTCGCGCGCACCGGCAATCCCTATACCGCACCGGGCGGCGAGCCGTGGCCCGACAACGCCTTCCGGTTCGCGGCCCTTGCCCGGATCGGCGCCGCTGTCGGCCGCGGCCTGCTGGCCGGATACGTGCCCGACATCGTGCATGCCCATGACTGGCAAGCCGGGCTGGTTCCCGCCTACCTGCATTATGCGGGGGGGAAGCGCCCTGGCACGGTGATGACGATTCATAACCTTGCATTCCAGGGCCAGTTTCCCCGTCAGCTGCTCTCCGCGCTCGGACTACCGGCCCAGAGCTATGTGTTCGATGGCGTCGAGTATTACGGCTCGGTCGGCTACCTTAAGGCCGGGCTGCAGTTCGCCGACCGCATCACCACGGTCTCGCCCGGCTACGCTGCCGAAATCCGCTCCGATGCGGGCGGGATGGGCATGCAGGGGTTGCTGCGGGCACGGTCTGGCGTGGTCACCGGCATCCTCAACGGCATCGACACGGCTGAATGGAACCCTGCCACCGACCGGCGGATCGCCACACCTTTCAGCGCCAGGCGGATGGCGGGCCGCATTGCCAACAAGGCCGACCTGCAGGCGCGCTTCGGCCTCGACGCGGACCTGCAGACGCTTGTTTTCGGCGTGGTCAGCCGGTTGAGCGCACAGAAAGGTCTGGATCTGCTGCTGGACGCGTTGCCAACATTGCTGGCCGCCGGTGGCCAGCTGGCGTTGCTCGGCAGCGGCGACGCGGCGCTGGAGGCGGCTTTCCTCGACGCCGCGATCGGCCATCGCGGCCGGGTCGGCGTCGTCATCGGCTATGACGAGGCGATGGCACACCGCATCCAGGCTGGAGCCGACGCGTTGCTGGTGCCGTCGCGCTTCGAGCCGTGCGGCCTGACGCAGCTCTATGCGCTGCGCTATGGCACGGTGCCCGTGGTGGCGCGGGTCGGCGGCCTGGCCGACACGGTGATCGACGCCAACCCGATGGCGCTGGCCGCCGGGGTCGCGACCGGCGTGCAGTTCGCGCCGGTCGATGCTGACAGGCTACGTACGGCGATCGGACATACCGCAACACTTTTCGCCGATCCGCCGACATGGCGGAAGATCCAAGCCAACGGCATGGGCTGCGACGTGTCGTGGGAAGGTCCCGCCCGGCGCTATGCCGCCTTGTTCCGCGACCTAGTGGCAGCGCGTGCCGCATGAATGAGACTAGCGGCGGTTCGCCCGAGCCCTTGGGCGTGACGCTTACGCAGGCGGGCGCCAACGTCGCGGTGTTCTCGGCCCATGCGACCAGGATCGAGCTGTGCCTGTTCGACGCCGCGGGAATTTTCGAGGTACTCCGCATCGCGTTGCCCGAGCGTACCGGCGACGTATTCCATGGCCACGTCGCGGGACTCGCCGAAGACACCCGCTACGGCTTTCGCGCGCATGGTCCTTTCGAGCCGTCCGAGGGTCATCGGTTCAACCCGGCGAAATTGCTGATGGATCCTCATGCGATCGCCATCGATCGGCCTTTTCGACTGCACGGCTCGATGTTCGACCGCAGCGAGCCAGGCCGGCCGAGTACCGTCGACAGCGCCCGGGCAATGCCGAAAGCTGTCTTGCTCACGCCGAACGGCGCCGGGCCTGCCAGGAGTTTTGGGCCCTGGTCGCGCGACCTGATCTACGAGCTGCACGTGCGCGGCTTTACCCAGCTGCACCCGGACGTTCCCGCGGCGTTGCGCGGCAGCTTCGCGGGGTTGGCGCATCCAGCCGCGATCGCCCATCTGACCCGGCTAGGTGTGACCGCGGTCGAGGTGCTGCCACCCGCCG
>JAYTTA010000002.1:0-2956 GCA_043745345.1 Acetobacteraceae bacterium
GGCGTGATCTTCCTGGCCTCCTGCAAAGGAGTGAGCCATGACAATCTTCCCGATTGGCTTTGGGCAACGGCAAGCGGCAATCCGCGACACTTCGATCAGCCGGATCGAAAAGAGGTTCGTACCTCTGACTCGGCTGGTTGCCCTAGTTCGGGCCTGGCGCAAGCGCGCCACTGAGTGCGGCTATCTCGTAGCCAGCGACCATCGTCTTCGACTCGATCTTTTAGCAACCGGGCAGCTGATTGAGAGCGAAGTGTCAAAGCCTTTCTGGCGGTCATGAACACGGGAGATGACCCGGTCCTGCAGCAATGGTCACCGAGCGGATTGTCATTGCCAATTGTTCGGCCGTACTCACAAAGGCACTGCCGATGGTTCATGAGGCGAAGGCCACCGTTGGTTCAACGCCACCGGCGCTTCAAGCCATGTCCATGAGGTGGTCAGGGTGGGGGTACGCATCACAACTCATGCTCCTTGCCTCCGTCGTCCTGCTCGCCGCTGCCGGGCCCAGGCTCGGTAGCCCGAGCGCCATCGTAATGGCGGCTATCCTTCTTGCCGCATTCGCTTCAAGCATTGTCGGCTTCGCCTTCGCCGCGATCTGCGGTGCCACACTGTTCCACATCATGACCGACCCTATGCTGGTCGTTCAGATCATCATGGTCTGCAGCATCGCCAACCAAGCCGTCATGACCTGGTCGATGCGCGGCAAAATCAACTGGCGCGATGTGAGCATTTTCCTGGCCGGTGGAATGACCGGTCTGCCTGTCGGCGTCTGGCTGCTGCTGCACGCTGGCAGGGAATTCAACGCCACGGGGCTCGGGGTACTCTTGCTGCTCTACGGCAGCTTCATGATGGTCCGGCAAAGGGAGCGCATCGCTCGGCAGCACTGGCTCTGCGACGCGCTGGCGGGTTTCCTCGGTGGCATCACCGGCGGTGCCGCCGGTTTTCCCAGCGTCACCGTCACGATCTGGTGCGGTTACAAGGGCTGGGACAAGGCGCGGCAGCGCGCTCTGTATCAGCCCTTCATCCTGGTAATGCAGGTCGCGGGGCTATTGGTCATCAGCCTGACCCGGCAGCAGGTTGGCCATGGCGCCGGGTTTGAACCTGCAACTCTGCTTTGCATTCCGGCCACTCTCCTGGGGACGGCCCTAGGTGTGGCGGTGTTTCACCGGCTTTCTACGAACCAATTCGTCCTAGCGGCCAAAATCATCCTGATCGGCTCCGGTTTCAGTCTCCTGCTGTGATCAGGCCGTCTCGATCACTTCGCAGCTACGCGTGTGAACTCCATCCATCCGGATCCCCGCGCTTTTCCCCTTCACTGCCCAGTCATACCAGCAGGAAACGAGAAGACCATGTTTGATACCATCGCCCTCCGCGCCGCCTCCATGAATCACAATGACGCTCCGATCCTGCGCCTTAACCGTGCTGAGGCGTTCTGTGCCGCGAGCTTCGTCGGCGCACTGCCGGAGCAGACCCGCTACCGCCGTTTTCACCGCGCCATGAGCCCCGTCATGGTGCGTGCCCATTACGACGCGCTCGACTGGAACACCGTAATCGTCCTGGCCTGGATCGAGAGGGTTGAGATCCTTGGTATTGCAGAGGTGCATCCCTACCCAGTCCGCGCGTATCGCGAGGCTGAGATTGCCCTCAGTCTCAAGCCTTTTGCTATCGAAATGGACCAAAAGAAATCGCCACGCCCTTGTGCGAGCGAGCCTCACCACCCGACCGAAAGCGTGGAATCGGCGCATGATGCTCCAGACCCGTGTGCCGGCCATTTCGGCTTGGCGCTCATGGCCAGTGCGCTCAGCCGAGCCGCCGCCGCCGGTGCACGGCGCAGCAGCATGCTGCTTTGCCCGCCCGACCCTGTTCAGTTCGGTATTGCCCGGATCCTCGGCGCCAGGTTCGACGCCCCGCACGACACTTTTGTTTTCACCCACTGAGTGCAGGCGGCCGGCATGTTCGATGCGGTGACACCCAACGAACCCACCTGGTTCGACACCAGCGATACCAGGGCCAGCGACCGGGCGGCAGTCCGATGCGCCCTGGCGATGGCGGCCGTAATGATGGTCTTCACCGTTGCAGCTGCTATTGGGCTATCTGCGGCTTTCAGCCCATGCCGATGCTTTGAGAACTGGTAGGGCTACCCGTATCGAACAACCTAGCGGACGAGCGGCGGTTCCGGATGTTGTGCGTGGTCGATGACTGCACGCGGGGTTGTCTGGGTTTGGTGAATTGGCAGATGCAACTTGTCGCATTCCGCTGTTGGATAGGAGGCCCGCGTGTTCCGACGTCGATCTATCCTTGGCACGATGCTGGTCGCCCCGCTGGTGCCGACCTGCGCCAACGCCGCCGACGCTGACCCGCCTGAGGCTTTACAGCAGGCGGTCCGCCAGTTCGGCATGCTGTCGGCGCAGGCAAGCTGCCTGCTCCGACGCGACGGCGACGGCGCCACTTGGCAGGCAGGATTGGCGCCGGAGATGCCGCTATTCGTCGGCAGCGCCGTTAAGACCTTCATCCTGGCGCAATGCCTTCGGGACGTGGAGGCCGGGTCGCTGTCGGAAGACGCGTATTGGAAGGTCGATGATACCGTGCGATCCCCGTCGAGCCCGGTGCTGCTAGACCTGACTGGGAGCACCCCTGCACGACATGTGCTGGAAGCGATGATATCCCACAGCGATAACACCGCGACCGATATTGTGCTGTCGCATGTAGGACCGGCCGCAGTGCGGGCGCTGATCGCCTCCGCCGGGCTGCGCCAGACGCGCATCCCGGACTCGACCCGGCGTATGATCTCGTATTTCGCGGGTGCGCCGCCGGGGGAGGATCTCGGGTGGGCAGGCATGCAGCGGCTGGACAGTGGCTGGACCCCGGGTCCAATGCGGCTGGCCATAAATGACGAGCAGGCGATGATCAGCACTGCCGCCGAGCTGGTCGATTGGTACCGCCGGGCGCTGCGCGGCGC
>JAYTTA010000003.1:0-2956 GCA_043745345.1 Acetobacteraceae bacterium
TACCTTTCTAGGTGCTAACCACCCGCCGCCGCATGAAGGCCGAGCGCAGGCATGTCGCCACCATTTCGCCGCGCTGGTTGAAGCCCTGGTGCTCGAACACCACCACGCCCGCATCTGGCCGCGACTGGCTTGGCCGCACGCTGCGCACGATGGAGTGGGCGCGGATGGTGTCGCCGTGGAATACCGGCTTCGGGAACGCCACCTTATCCATGCCGAGATTGGCGATGGTTGTGCCGAGCGTGGTCTCGCCGACCGTCATGCCGATCAGCAGACCGAGCGTAAACAGCGAGTTCACGATGCGCTGGCCGAATTCGGTCTTGGAGGCGAATTCCTCGTCGATGTGCAGCGGCTGCGGATTGAGCGTCAGGCTGCTGAACAGCACGTTGTCCATCTCGGTCACGGTACGGCGGAGCGAGTGCTCGAAGGTCTGGCCTTCGAAGAATTCCTCAAGATAAAGTCCGGCCATGGTGTGCTCCGACGTCGGGCTGGTTGAACGCGTCGCCCGTCGCGGCAGTCTGGCCGAAATGATTTTGCGCGCCAACTGATGCCAGTTGGGGCGGGGCGACAAGCCTGCCGCCGCGCACCCGGTCGCGCAGGCCGTTGACCAGCGGATCGATCAGCTGGCCGGCGCCGTAGGAGAACAGCATCGCCAGCGGAATGCCGCCGAACACCACGCCGTAGCTGAAGCCCCCGGCCATGGAATAAAGCGCGACCTCGACGTTCTGATGCTGGAGATAGAGCGGGTAGGACAGGTTGCCGAGCCACCGGTCGGCGGTCCGGAAACCGCGGAACTCGCTGAATGCCAGCACGACCATCAGGGCCAGCATTAGGGCCAGCAGTCCGGCCTGAAGCGGTATGTCGCGGGCGTAGCCGTTCTCGGCGTTAAGCACCGGCAGGGTGCTGAAATGCAGCACGATCCCGGCGAGTGAAAGCCACACCAGCGGCGCCATCCGCTTGCCGGAGCTGGTGAAGAACAGCGCCGCGCCAAAGCCGAAATATGATATCAGCCCAACCTTCTCCGGCAGCCGGCCGATGGCGGAAAGAACGAGTACGGGGACTAGCAGTGCAGCAAGTCCATAGGCTAGCGGCAGCAACCCGGTGCGCCGAATCCGAGAACTGCTGCAAACCACCAGGCAGGCGAACACCAGCAGGTAGAACACCATCTCGACCCGCACGGCCCAGACGATGTCGATAAAATCGAAGAATTCCAGCCGGTTGGCGCCCGGCATGAAGCCGATCAGGTTGGCCGCGATGTTCCGGATGCCAAAAGCGTTTGTGAACAGGTCGGGATCCGGCCACACCCGTTCCGACAGATGGATGGTGCCGCGCGACACGAATAAAAAATGCACCAGAATCGACACGGCGAGCGCGCCCAGGTAGTGCGGCACGATGCGAAGGAACCGGTTGGCGATGAAGGCGAACGGTTTCTCGGAATAGACCCGCGCCGCCGCCTCGGTGATCACAAACCCGGACAGGCAGAAGAAGATCAGGACCGCGAGGCTGCCGATCTCGCGCGGCAGCAGGGCGTCATACAGTGCCCCGGCCGGTGCCACATTGGTCACGAAGTGCTGCACCACGACCAGGAACGCCAGAGCTAGCCGGAACGCACCCAGATGCCGGTATCGAAGCCTGCCCGCTCCCGACTGCCCCGTTTCCGCCTGAAGCAACATCCACCGAATCTCAGGATTGAGGCCATGGGAGTTTAAAGCTACGGCCTGGAAGCGTGATTACGATACGGCTGTGCAATGTGCATGGGCCATTATGTCTGGTTCGGAAATCCCCTCGCTCTCATCCCGGAACCAGCCGCGCCAGGATTCCGGCCAGCAGCGGCACGATCAACGAGGTGAAAAGCCCGTTCAGCCCGATCGCCAGCCCGCCGAAGGCGCCGGCGGTCTCGTTCAGCAGCAGCACCCGCGCCGTCGCCAAACCATGGCCCGCAGTGCCGGCGGCCAGCCCAATGGCGCGCCAGTCGGTGACGCCCAGCACGCGCGCCACAGGACCTGCCAGCAGGATGCTGACGATCCCGGTCAGCAGCACGAACACCGCGGTCAACGAGGGTTGTCCGCCAATCTGCTCGGCGATGCCCATTGCGATCGGCGTCGTCACCGATTTGGGCGCCAGCGACAGCACCGTCTGTCGGCTGGCGCCGAGCAAGTGGGCGATCGCCATGGCGCTGCCGGCAGCAACGGCCGATCCCGCCAGAATCGCCGGCAGGATGGCGCCCGCCGATCGCCGGATCTGACCGATATTGGCATACATCGGCACTGCCAGCGCGACGGTCGCCGGCCCGAGCAGCACATGGATGTACTGCGCGCCCTGGAAATAGATCGGGTATGGCGTGCCAGTGATCAGGAGAACGGCGACAATCAGCCCGACCGCGATCAGCATCGGGTTGGCCAGCGTGTTGGCGCCAAACCGTCCGCTGATCGTCTGCGCCGCCTGGTACGCGAGCAGGGTGATACCGAGCCCCAGCAGCGGCGTGGTCTGCAGGTAGACCCAAAGGAAATCGATGCCGTGGTTCACGACTTCATCCGCCTCGAAAGCCTCTGCATCAGCCAGCCTGTGACGCCGAGGCCAAGCGCGGTCGAGACCACAATCGCCACCATCGCGGGGAAGAAGTTCTCGCGCAGCACATCCAGCTGGGTGATAATCCCGACCCCCGCCGGCACGAACAGTAGCAGCAGATGGCGCAGCAGGCCGGAGCAGTTCTCCCGCAGTTCGGCGTCCGGGCCGCCGCGCCAGACCAGCCAGCTCAGCATCAGCACCAGCCCGATCACCGGCCCGGGCAGCGGCAGGTTGCCGGCCCGTGCCAACACTTCGCCGATAAACTGGCAGGTGATCAGGATGGTCAAGGTGCGGAGCATGGTCCGGCCCTAATCCCGAACGGGGCCTGTATCGCGCACAAGACTGGGCCGCCCGGTCAGCGCCAACCCGAACAGCGTCGCCATCAGCGTGA
>JAYTTA010000004.1:0-2946 GCA_043745345.1 Acetobacteraceae bacterium
AGCAACCCTCGGGTCTAGCAATATCCCGGAAGGGTGACCTGGCGCTGATCGCCAACCGGGCCGGCAAAAGCGTATCCGTCCTCACGATCCAAGGCGACAGTGTGAAAGTGGTGGGCGAGGTGGCACTTCCCAATCCCGCCGCCGCGGTGTCGCTGACGCCGGACGGACGCCGCGCCTTCGTGGCCTTCAACACCGCCAACAAGGTCGGCGTCCTGGCGATCGACGGCACCAAGGTGACCTACGACCCGGCGCTCGACATTCCTGCCGGGCTCAACCCGTACAACATCGACATGACGCCCAACGGCCGGTTCGCCGCCGTCTCCAGCACCGGCGCCGGCATGAACAACAGCGACGCCGTCGTGATGATCGACGCCATCGGCCCGCACCCGCACGTCGCCCAGGTGATGACCCCGGGTATCGGGCCCGAGGGTCTGGCGATCTCGCCCGACGGCAAATGGGCCGTCACCCCGCTGCTGCTCGGTACCGCCGCCAAATACAACGACTGGTTCTACACCAAGGCCGGCGCCGTGGCGCTGATGTCGGTCGGCCGCGACGGCCAACTCACACCGCTCAACACGGTCAAGGCCGGCGGCCTGCCGGAAGGCGTCGCCTTTAGCCCGCGCGGCGATTACGTCTATGTCGGCAACTACCACGATCGCAACCTGCAGGTGCTGCACATTGCCGGCGGCAAGCTGGTCGATACCGGCGTCAAGCTCGACCTGCCGGGACAACCGGCCTCAATGCGGGCATTGGCAAGGTAGCGAGCGCCGCAGGTAAGAGAGCCCCATGCTTACCTGGCTTCGCCAATAGCCGGCAGATCTTCCGCAATCCCGGCCAAAACCTCTGCAACATGGCGGGTCTGAACCGAACTGCCCTGGCGTTTCAGCCGGCCGGCGATGTTCAGCAGGCAGCCCATGTCGCCCGACAGCACCGTTGAGGCGCCCGTGGCGATAATATCGGCGGTTTTGTCCGACACCATGCGGACAGAGATTTCCGGGTATTTGACGCAGAAGGTGCCGCCGAAGCCGCAGCAGATTTCCGGCTCCTTCATCTCGACCACCGTGGCGCCGATGCTGGCCAGCAGCGCGCGCGGCTGCGCCTTCACGCCCATCTCGCGCAGTCCGGCGCAGCTGTCGTGATAGGTAAATGTTTCCGTCTTTGTGGTGGGCAGCGTGCTTACGCCGCGAACGTCGGTCAGGAACGAGACGAGTTCAAAGGTTTTCGCGGCCAGCGCATCGGCACGAGGACGGAAGTTCGGGTCGTTATCGAACAACGTCGGAAGATGGTGGCGCAGCATCCCGGCGCAGGAGCCGGACGGCACCACGACATGGTCGTAGCCGGAGAACGCGTCGAGGATGCCGATCGCCAGGTCGCGCGTGGTGGCGCGGTCGCCGGTGTTGTAGGCCGGCTGGCCGCAGCAGGTTTGCGCGCGCGGCACCTCGACGTGGCACCCGGCCTGTTCCAGCAGCCGGATGGCGGCAAAACCGACCGAGGGCCGGTGCATGTCCACAAGGCAGGTGACGAACAGGGCGACGCGGGGCTTTGACGGCATGGGACCAGTTTAGGGAACAGCGGCCAACTCTGCCAGACGTTGGCGTGCGATGGCGAGGTAAGTCGGATCGAGCTCGATGCCGATACCATGTGCGCCTTGCAGCTTTGCCGCGACTAGGGTCGTGCCGGTACCCGCGAACGGGTCCAGCACGGTGGCGCCCGGCTTGCCGTGCAGCCGGATGCACCAGGCCGGCAGGTCGATTGGAAACGTGCCGGGATGGTTGAACTTGCCCGCCCGGCTGTTGACTGTCGGATAGGGGATGAACCAGGTGTTGCCGCGGCAGCGCAGGTCCCGCGCATGGCCGCGCCGCGCGATGTTCGTCTTGTCCTTGAACGGCACGCCGATGCCCAGGCGGTCCAGCTTCACGTTGCCGGTCAGGGTTAGATGAAAGATGTGTTCGTGGTTGTGGTGCAGGAAGCGCTGGCCGCCGACCGGCTTGAAGTGGCCGACCGAGTCTTCCGCCACCGACACCGACTTGACCCAGACGATGTGGTTCTGCATCACGAAGATATCCCGCAGGCGGACGATAAGCTCGAACGGCAGCCAGGGTGCCGCGGCGGAACCGGCGATGTTGAGAAAGAAAGAACCGTCCGGCGCCAGCACCCGCGCCAGCGCCGCGGCAACCCGCGTCAGCCAATCGAGATACTCGCCCTCGGCGCGCCGGTCGTCGTAGCTGCGATAGGCGAGGCCGAGATTGTAGGGCGGCGAGGTAACGATCACGTCGACGCTCGCCGCCGGCAGGGTCGGCAGCAATTCCAGGCAGTCGCCGAGTAGCAGCCGCGGCTGGCCGGTTCGATCCGGGGAGGCAAAGGGATCGGTCGTGGGCAGTATGTCGTCAGGAGCCATGGCACGACCCTATCATCCCGCGTTCAAGCCGAGGACCCGAAACGCGAAACGGCGCCTCGAGGCGCCCCGTTTCGGTCCGGGCGGAAGTTTGTGGCTCGAGGCGCGGCGATTGCGGGCGATGCCGAGACTCAGCAGGCCAAACCCGGGCAGCGACAGCGAGACCGGTTCAGGCACCGTTGCTCCGATTCCAGGGCCTGTTGACGCCGTCAGCTGCGTGATCGCGAACGTCCTATGGCAACATAACAGGTTATTGAACGGTGTCGCCGAGGCGATGGCGACACAGAAGGCATCATTCAGGGTGGTGGTGGTGGACGAGTTGCCGATACCCGAGGCAACGATCTGCACCCCCCCCCCTTTTGTATTGGCCAACGCTCACGCCGCCATCAGGCACCAAGAAGGTCGCCTTCACGATTTCTGTTGCGCCGTTGCCGGTATAGGTGGCGCCGCCGATCACAACCGACGATGCCTGCCCAGTGCCGGTGGCCAGCAAAACGGCGGGCTAAAGGATCTTGGAAAACAACATCGTGGCGGCTCCAATGCACGCCTAA
>JAYTTA010000005.1:0-10907 GCA_043745345.1 Acetobacteraceae bacterium
GGTGCCGATCAACGTCGAGGTGATCGGCGAGAAGGCCAACGCTACCCGGCCCGAGATCGAGCAGATCATGATCTGGAATTCCAAGGGCGCCACACCTGAAGGTTTCGAACGCGACCTCTACGTGGTTCGCCGCCGGATCGAGAAGCAGGCGATCGCCTCGCAAATTTCGGAACTGTATTTCTGCTCGCTGTCGTCGCGCTCGATCATCTACAAGGGCATGTTCCTGGCCGCCAGTCTGACCGACTTCTATCCGGACCTGCTCGATCCGCGGTTCGTGTCGCGGTTCGCGATCTACCACCAGCGCTACTCGACCAACACCTTTCCGACCTGGAAGCTGGCGCAGCCGTTCCGCATGCTGGCCCATAACGGCGAGATCAACACCGTCACCGGCAATGTAAACTGGATGAAGAGCCATGAGACGCGGCTGGCCGACATGGGCTTTGGCGAGCATGTCGATGAGCTCAAGCCGGTGGTGCAGGCCGGCGGATCGGATACCGCCGCGCTCGACAACGTGTTCGAGGTGCTGGTGCGCGGCGGGCGCGACGCGCCGATGGCCAAGGCGCTGATGATCCCGCCCAGCCTGGCGGTCAATGCCAGCCTGAAGCCGGCGCATCGCGACATGATCCTTTACTGCAACTCAGTGATGGAGCCGTGGGATGGTCCGGCGGCGATCGCCGCCACCGACGGGCGCTGGGTGATCGCCGGGCTGGATCGCAATGGGCTGCGGCCGCTGCGCTATACCATCACCAGGAATGATCTTCTGGTGGTCGGCTCCGAAACCGGCATGGTCAAGTTCGAGGAGACCGACATCGTCGCCAAGGGCCGGGTGGGACCCGGCCAGACCATCGCTGTCGATCTCGATGGGCCAAGATTCTACCGTGACGACGAGATGAAGGACGTGCTCGCCGCGCGCCATCCGTTCGGCGAGTGGGCCGAGCGGATGACCGCGATCGACACACTGATCCGCGACGCGGAGCCGGCGCCGACCCTGTACGAGGGCCAGGAACTGCGCCGCCGCCAGGTTGCCATGGGCGCCACGCTGGAAGAACTCGAGATGATCCTGCACCCGATGGTGGAGGACGCGCAGGAGGCCACCGGCAGCATGGGCGACGACACGCCGGTTGCGGTGCTGTCGGAGCGTTATCGCGGCCTGCACCACTACTTCCGGCAGAATTTCAGCCAAGTCACCAACCCGCCGATCGACAGCCTGCGCGAGACAAGGGTGATGACCTTGCGCACGAGGCTGGGCAACCTCGGCAACGTGCTCGACGAGGACGCGACGCAGTGCGACCTGCTGCAGCTGGGCAGTCCGGTGCTGGGCAATGCCGAGTTTCTGGCGATGCGCGACTACATGGGTGCCACCGCCTGCGTGGTAGAGTGTACTTTCCCCGTTGCCGACGGCGAGGCCGGGCTGCGCCGGGCCTTGGAGCGCATCCGCCGCGAGGCAGAGGACGGCGTGCGCGCCGGCTGTGCCCACGTCATCCTGACCGATGAGAACGCTGGCGCCGATGACGCCGCGATTCCGATGATCCTGGCCACCGGCGGCGTTCACACGCATCTGGTCAGCCAGTCGCTGCGCACCTTCACGAGCCTGGACATCCGGTCCGGCGAGTGCATGGACGTGCACTATTTCGCCGTGCTGATCGGCGTCGGCGCCACCACGGTCAACGCCTATCTGACCGAGGAATCCATCGCCGAGCGGCAACGGCGCGGCCTGTTCGGCGCCATGAGCCAGAGCGAGGCGGTCGGGCGCTATCGCAAGGCGGTCGACAAGGGCCTGCTTAAGATCATGGCCAAAATGGGGATTTCGGTCCTGTCCTCCTATCGCGGCGGCTGCAACTTCGAAGCGATCGGGCTGTCGCGCGCCATGGTCGGTGAGTTCTTCCCCGGCATGCAGTCGCGGATTTCCGGCATCGGCCTCGCCGGCATCGCGCAGAAGGTGCTGGCGCTGCACGCGATCGCCTGGGACTCGGATTTCGCCACCCTGCCGGTCGGCGGCATTTACCGGCTGCGGCGCAACGGCGGCGAGGCGCATGCGTTCGACCCGGCCTTAATCCACACGCTGCAGACTGCCGTCGCCACCGATAGTTTCACCCTATACCGTCGCTACGCCGACTCCATCCGGGCCCTGCCCGCGGTGGCATTGCGTGACCTGCTGGAATTCCGCCACGATCTGGTGACGCCGATCCCCGTCGACGACGTCGAAAGCATCACGGAGATTCGGAAACGGCTGGTGGCGCCCGGCATCTCGCTCGGCGCGCTCAGCCCGGAGGCGCATGAGACCCTGTCGATCGCCATGAACCGGATTGGCGCCCGTTCGGACAGCGGCGAGGGCGGCGAGGATGCGGCCCGTGCAAAACCCCGCGCCAACGGTGACAATGCGTCGTCAGCGATCAAGCAGATCGCCTCGGGCCGGTTCGGCGTCACCGCCGAATATCTGAACAACTGCCGCGAGATCGAGATCAAGATCGCCCAGGGCGCCAAGCCTGGCGAGGGCGGCCAGCTGCCCGGCTTCAAGGTGACGGGGCTGATCGCCAAGCTTCGCCATGCGACGCCGGGCATGATGCTGATCAGCCCGCCGCCGCATCACGACATCTACTCGATCGAGGACCTCGCCCAGCTCGTTTATGACCTGAAACAGATCAACCCCGATGCCAGCGTGTGCGTGAAGCTGGTGTCGCGTTCGGGCATCGGCACCATCGCCGCCGGCGTCGCCAAGGCAATGGCCGACACCATCCTGATTTCAGGTCACTCCGGCGGCACCGGGGCGTCGGCCCAGACATCGGTGAAATACGCCGGTCTGCCGTGGGAAATGGGGCTTTCGGAAACGCATCAGGTGCTGATGCTCAACCGGCTGCGCCACCGGGTCCGGCTGCGCACTGACGGCGGCATCAAGACCGGCCGCGACGTGGTCATTGCCGCCATGCTCGGCGCCGAGGAGTTCGGCGTCGGCACCGCCTCGTTGATCGCGATGGGCTGTATCATGGTGCGGCAGTGCCATTCCAACACTTGCCCGGTTGGCGTCTGCAGTCAGGATGAAACTCTCCGCGCGAAATTCGACGGAAGCCCGGAGAAAGTGATCAATCTGTTCTCGTTCATCGCCGAGGATGTCCGCAACATCCTGGCCGAGCTCGGTTTACGCAGCGTGCTGGATGCCGTCGGGCGCACCGATCTGCTGCACCAGGTCTCGCGCGGCGCCGATTTCCTCGACGACCTCGACCTCAACCCGCTGCTCGCCCAGGCCGATCCCGGGCCGTATGCGCGCTACTGCACTCGGGTTGGCCGCAACGAGGTGCCGGAGACACTTGACGCGCAGATGATCGCCGATGCGCGCTCGCTGTTCGACCACGGCGAGAAGATGCAGCTGCAATATACGATCCGAAACACCCATCGCGCCATTGGCACCAAGATCAGCTCCCGCATCGTGCGCAAATACGGCATGGCGGGACTACAGCCCGGCCACCTCACCGTCAGGCTGCGTGGCTCGGCCGGACAATCGTTAGGTGCCTTCGCGGTGCAGGGTTTGAAGCTGGAGGTCATCGGCGACGCCAACGACTATGTCGGCAAGGGGCTTTCGGGCGCCACCATCGTGGTGCGGACTGCGCCGTCGTCGCCGCTGAAGTCGGAGGCCAACACGATCATCGGCAACACCGTGCTGTATGGGGCCACCGCGGGCGAGCTGTTCGCCTCCGGCCAGGCGGGCGAGCGGTTCGCGGTGCGCAACTCGGGCGCCAACGCGGTGATCGAGGGCTGCGGCTCCAACGGCTGCGAATACATGACCGGGGGCACGGTGGTGATCCTGGGTGAGGTCGGCGACAATTTCGGCGCCGGGTTCACCGGCGGCATGGCCTTCGTCTATGACCCGGCCAACGAGTTTTCGTTACGCGTCAACCCGGAAACGATCGAGTGGCAGCGGATCGCCCATCCGCACTGGTCCGGCCATGCGCGCGAGCTGGTTGCCCGGCACGTCGCGGAAACGCAAAGCCGCTACGCCGAGCGGCTGCTGCATGACTGGGACGCCAACCTCGGGCATTTCTGGCAGGTGGTGCCGAAGGGTTTCGCCAAGTTCCTTCCGGTTCCGCTGATGCTTGAGGAGGAAATAGCGAGAAGGGCATGAGGTTGGCGGCGCGGTAGCGCGGTGCCATAACGCTGTGATGCGGTATCTGTATCATCTCCCGCTTTCCCCGTTCTCGCGAAAAGTCAGACTGGTGCTGGCGGAAAAGCGTCTGCCGTTCGAGTTGAAAATCGAAAAGATCTGGGAAAGGCGGCCGGCCTACCTCGATTTTAACCCGGCCGGCACCGTGCCGACGTTGCTTGAGGAGAACGGTTTCGCAATCCCGGACTCCGCGGTGATCTGCGAATATCTAGAGGAGGCCTACCCGGACATCCCGCTGCTCGGCCGGTCGCTGGCCGAGCGCGTCGAGGTGCGTCGCTTGACGGCCTGGTTCGACGGCAAGTTCAACGCCGAGGTCACGCGCAACCTGTATGGCGAGAAGGTCCTGAAGCGGCTGACTGGGCGCGGCAACCCGGATGCCCAGGCGATGCGGTTGGGCTTCGCGGGCCTTCGTCATCACCTGCAATACATCGGCTGGCTGGCGGAAACCCGGAAATGGCTGGCCGGCAGTGCAATCTCGCTCGCTGACCTGGCGGCCGCAGCGCATCTTTCGACATTGGATTTCGGTGGCGATATCGATTGGTCGATTTCTCCGCCGGCTCGGGATTGGTATGCGAAGGTGAAGTCCAGGCCTAGTTTTCGGTCGATTTTGGCGGATCGGGTGCCGGGCGCGGTGGCGTCGCCGCATTATGCGGACTTGGACTTTTAAGGAAGGCCGGGGGCTCTGCCCTGGACCTGCCAGGGGCAGTCGCCCCTTGTGACCCCTTTTCTTAGGCAGGCTTCTTTCTGATCACGTATCGTTGGATGCCCTCGAGTATCTTCTCGCCCCGCTGGTTGTGGATCGTGCTGGCGAACCCGATCACGCCAGTGCTGCGGTTCGGCGTCAGCTCCACGATCATCAGGGTGGGATAGGTCGTATCGTTGGCGTAGAGCGGCTTCAGGAACTTGCTCGACTGCTCGATGAACCCGACCAGGCTATCCTCGACCATGTATGGAAACAGCCCGCCGCCGGGGGCGGTCTGAATCACTGCCTGAAAGCCGTGCGCGAGCAAATGCGGCAAGTTGCGGGCGCGGCAGTATTCCACGTCGTAGTGCACCGGATGATTGTCGCCCGACGCGCTCTGGAAGGCGAGGAATACCGCCTCGGTCATGGTCCGGCTGGGCAGCACGAAGCGTTCGCCAAGACGAAAATCCTCGAACCAGCGCTGTTCGGGCACCATGCGGTGTTCGGCCGGGTCGAAAGTCATACCGCGGCCTCAGCGTGCAGTGCCACGATCTCGGCGGCGCCGTAGCCGAGTTCGGCGAGGATCGCGTCAGTGTGCTGGCCGAGGGCCGGCACGTCGCCCATCGCGGCCTCCACGTCGGTGAAGGTGAAGGGCGGCAGCAGGGCGCGGATCGGCCCGCCCGGACTGCCGACCTCACGCCACCGGCCGCGGGCGACAAACTGCTCGTGCTCCCAAACGTCTTTCGCGGTGTTCAGCCGGCCGTTGGCGATGCCGGCCGCGTCGAGGATGCCGACGACCTCGCGTGAGGTCTTATCGGCGTAGAAGTCTTCGATCGCCTGGGTCAGCGCGACCCGGTTGTCGCGCCGGGCGGCGTTGGATTTGAACCTTTCGTCGAGCACCATGTCGGGACGGCCCAGCACCTTGTTGCAGAACACTGCCCATTCGCGGTCGTTCTGCAGGCCGAAGATGACCTGGCCGTCCTTGGTCGCGTGGGCGCCGTAGGGGGCCAGCGCCGGATGGCTGGAGGGAGCGCGGGCGACTTCGGAACCGTCATAGGCGTGGCGGTAGAGGGCGAACGACATCCACTCGGCGATGGCGTCGAGCATGACGATCTTGACGTTGGCGCCCTGCCCGGTCCGGCCGCGCCGGACCAGCGCGGCGAGGATCGCGGTCTGCGCGTACATGCCGGTCGCGATGTCGGCCGCCGAGATGCCGGCGCGCGACGGAATTTCCGGCGTACCGGTGACGCTCATCAGCCCGGCTTCGGCCTGGATCAGCAAATCATAAGCCTTTTTCTGAGCGAAGGGTCCAGCGTCGCCATACCCGGAAATATCGGCGACGATCAGTCGGTCGTTGACCGGTTTGAGTGCCTCGTAGGACAGCCCGAGGCGGGTAGCGGCGCCGGGTGCCAGGTTCTGGATGAACACGTCGGCGCCAGCGATTAAACGGTGCAGGATTTTCTCTGATTTTTCGTTCTTCACGTCGAGTGTCAGGCTGCGCTTGCCGCGGTTGAGCCAGACAAAGAAGCTAGCTGTTCCAAGCACATAGCTGTCGTAGGCGCGGGCGAAATCGCCCTCGCCGGGGCGCTCGATCTTGATTACCTCCGCCCCCAGGTCCGCAAGATGGCGGGTGCAGATCGGCGCCGCCACCGCGTGTTCCAGGGCAATGACCTTGATGCCTTCCAACGGGAGCATCTTCTTCCTCCAAGAATGGGTTCCAAGGGACATGTCCCTTGGCGGGGTTTGGGGCAGAGCCCCATGCTTACGCTTCTTCGAGCCAGCTCAGTTCGGCGGTAAGTTTCGGAGCACAAGCCAGGATTGGACCGCCACGTTCTGGCCCCTCGCCGTCCATGAACGGCGACACGTAGGCGCCGGCTTCTCGGCAGATGACGATGGCGGCGGCGCAATCCCACAGATTGATATCGAGTTCACCGTAGGCGTCGAGTCGGCCGGCGGCGACATCGGCCATGCCCATGGCGCCGGAGCCGCCTATGCGGGGTGCGGCGCCGAGGGTCCGTAACTTGGCTAGGGCGGCAGTGTAATCGGCGTCGGCGCGGCGCGCATTCCAGCCGAGTTCGACGATGGCGCGGGCCAGGCTGTTGGTCGTGGCGACGCGAATTGGCTGGTTGTTGAGGGTGGCGCCTTCGCCAATGCGGGCGGCGAAGACCTCGTCCATGGCGGGGGCGACCAGGATGCCGAGCAGCGGGGTACGGTCGCGCAGCAGCGCCAACGAGACGCAGAAGCGCGCGCCGCCGCGGGCGTAGTTGGCGGTGCCGTCGATCGGGTCCACCACCCAGCGCAGCTCGCCCGAGCGAGACTTTCCAGATTCCTCGCCCTGGAAACCGTCCTCGGGGAAGGTGTCCTCCAGGTTTTCAGACAGGAATGTTTCGACGGCGAGGTCGGCCTCGGTCAGCCAGTCCTGGTCGCCTTTGAGGGTTGCGGTGGCATCGTTCGGTTCGGGGCGCATTCGCATGGCGAGGTCGCCGGCTTCCATGGCCAGGGTGAGCGCCATGTCGAAGCGGATATCGAGAGAGTGCATGTCAGCCACGATTGAGAAACAGGAGGATCGCCAGCGCGAGCAGGAAGATGCTGGGATAGAACGTTGTCGCGAAGCCGAAGGATCGCGCACCGGCGCCGCGCGCATAACCAACGAGGAAGGCCAGGCGGCCGATGCAGAACAGCACCACGGCGACAGGGATCAACACCAGCTCGAAACCGCGCAGCACCACCGCGAGGCCAAGGTGGACGCCGAACGCCAGCACGACCTGTTCCAGCGTGTTCTGCAGGAATGCCGACTTGAGGGCGATCGCCTGACCAGGCGCTGCAAACCCGGAGCCCGCGATGTCGTCCGGGGAGAAAAAACGCCCGTTCGCGACTTGCCCGATGGCGAAGGCCAGCCATAAGAAAAGGAACAGATCGGCCTTGAGGGCAAAGGCCAAGCGGTCGCCGGCGGTGGTGAGCGGGCGTTGCGCAAAGGGATAGAAAAAGTAGCCGGCGGTCAGGACGATCGCCGAGAACGCCACCGCGCCAAGGATGCCGGTGGCGATATGCTTCTGCTCGGCATCCAGCGTCATTTCCGTTTTCTCCCCTGACCTCGGGTTTGGCATCGTCGCCGGACAGGGCATACATGCTGGACATCGTTGTTCAAGGGAAGCTCCCGCATGCCTATTCTGACCGGTGCTACGCGGCTGGCCGGGGTTATCGGCTGGCCAGTGGCGCATTCGCGATCGCCGCGGCTGCACGGGTTCTGGCTGGAACGGTATGGCATCGACGGCGCTTACCTACCCCTTGCGGTGCAGCCCGCAGATTTTTTGGCGGCGGTGCGTGGTCTGCGCGCCGCTGGGTTTCGCGGCTGCAACGTGACCGTGCCGCACAAGATTGCGGCCTTTGAAATTTGCGATGCTGTCGAGGACAGCGCGCGTCGCGCGGGAGCCGTGAACACGCTTGTTTTTGGCGATGCCGGCATCGCCGGTTCGAACACCGACGGCATCGGGTTCATCGCCAACCTTCGCGCCCATGGTGTCGATCCGGGTGCGGGCCCGGCGCTGGTGCTCGGCGCCGGTGGCGCGGCGCGCGCGATCGTTGCCGCGCTGCAGGACCTCGGTGTGGTGGTCAGCGTCAGCAATCGCACGCGGGAGAAGGCTGAGATTTTGGCGCGCGAGCTGCCGGGGTCGCGTGTGGTTGGATGGGAGGCGCGAGCCGAGGCGGTGGGCGAGCATGCGCTGCTGGTCAACACCACAACGGTCGGCATGAGCAAGGCCGGCGAAAGCGCCGGAGAACTGGTGATCGACCTATCTCGCGCATCAACCATCATGGCGGTCGCGGACATCGTCTATGTGCCGCTCGAAACCCCGCTGCTGGCGGCGGCGCGCGCGGCCGGGCTAAGGCCAGTCGAGGGCCTCGGGATGCTGCTGCACCAGGCCGTGCCGGGTTTTTTAAAGTGGTTCGGCATCACGCCGGTGGTCGATGAGGCGCTGCGTCGGTTCGTTGCCACGGATCTGTTGCCGGCATGATGGTGTTGGGCCTGACCGGCGGGATCGGCATGGGCAAATCGACAGCGGCGGCGGTCTTCCGCCGGGCGCGGTTTCCGGTGTTCGACGCCGATGCCGAAGTTCACCGCATGTATGCCAAACGCGGCCGCGCGGTGCGCCCGATCGAAGCCGCCTTCCCCGGCGTGGTCATAGGCGGCCAGGTCGATCGCGGGCGGCTGCGCGCGGTGCTTGGCCAGCCATCTGAGCTGGCAAGGCTGGAGCGCATCGTCCATCCGCTGGTGCATCGCGCCCAGAACGAGTTCGTCGCCCGCGCGCGCCGCCATCGTGCCCGTGCCGTGGTCATCGACAACCCGTTGCTGCTGGAAATGGGTGACGCCTGGCGGGTCGATTTCGTGGTCGTCGTCTCCGCCCCGCGCGCCGTGCAGATGCAGCGGGTGCGCCGGCGCGGCACCATGACCAGCGCGCAGATCGCCGGCGTGATCGTGCGCCAGATGCCCGATGCCGAAAAGCGCCGCCGCGCCGACCTGGTGGTCCAGACCGGGCTTTCGCGTTATCATTCCCGGCGTCAGCTGATACCGCTGATCGCCAGGATCCTGGCCTGAGAACCGAAAGCCCAGACCCCAAGGTGGCAATGAGCCGATCCGTGCTGTTCGACACCGAGACCACCGGCCTTGATCCGCTGACCGGTGACCGCGTCATTGAAATCGCCGCCCTGGAACTGAACGACGGGCTGCCGACCGGCGCCAGCTTCCACCGCCTGATCGACCCCGAACGCGACATTCCGCCCGACTCCACCCGCGTTCATGGCATCCGCGCCGAGGACCTCGCCGGGAAGCCGAAATTTGCCGCCATCGCCGACGAGATGCTTAAGTTTCTCAGCACCGACCCGCTGATCGCCCATAACGCGCCGTTCGACTTCGGCTTTCTGGACGCCGAATTGCTGCGGGCCGGCCGCCAACCGCTCGACCGCGCGCGGATGATCGACACGCTGGCGCTGGCGCGAACGCGCTTTCCCGGCATGCCGAACAGCCTTGACGCGCTGTGCCGGCGGTTCGAGATCGACCTTTCGGCGCGATCCACCCACAACGCGCTGCTCGACTGCAAGCTGCTGTCCGAGGTTTATGTCGAACTGACCGGCGGGCGCCAGCGCGGGCTGGTTTTGGCCGAGGAAGGCCAGGAAGGCTTTTCCGCCGTTACCTACACGTTGGAAGGGCCCCGCACGCCTCGGCCGATGGTGCCGACCGACGCCGAGCTGGCCGCCCATGCATCGTTCGTGGCTCGGATTACCGATCCTTTGTGGTGAGCGACGCCGTCGGCAGTGAGTGTACCGGCGCGATGTGCAAAGTTTGCCAAGGATTGGATTGAAGTGATAGTGAATCGTTCTCGGATGAAGCAAGAAGACGATGCTGTCGTCATTGCAGCGCAAGCTGGGAGCTTCATCAAGCACTGACCTTTCTCGCTACGGGTTTAAAATGTCCGCAGAAATCCCTTTGTCGGTTAGCCAGCACGTCACTCAAATCGGCCTGTTTCTGGTGGCTGCGATTTCTATCTTCGGCGGATCGCTGCAGATGTATCTAGGCGAGCCGGACACGACCCCACAGCTGGATAACGTGCACCGGTTCATGGCCGGCGTGTATTTGGCAACCGGGTTTATTTGCCTGTGGGCCGGTCTGACCATTCGTGGGCAAGGGTTTCTCGTTTACCTGCTTGCCTTCGGCGTCCTGCTGGCCGGCGTCGGTCGGCTGGTCTCCATCAGCAAGGTCGGACTGCCAAAACCAAAGGCGGTATGGCTCGGCTATCTCATCCCAGAGCTTGTGCTGCCGTTCGTCATTAGCGGGGCGCACTACGCGGGCAGCTGAGCCAAGCCGCTTGCAATGCGGTGCCAGAACTGGAGCCTGATCGTTTCAGATAGGCGAACCGATCATGTTTTAGCTCTGCCGCGGCAGTTCCTGCTCCACCAACGTCGACCAAAGCGACGCGCCGATCGGCAGGATGGCGTCGTTGAAGTCGTAGGCTGAGTTATGCACCGGCGTGCTGCCGATCGCGCCGTCGGCCTGGCCGATGCGGACGAAGCAGC
>JAYTTA010000006.1:0-2942 GCA_043745345.1 Acetobacteraceae bacterium
ACTTCGTGGCGTTTCTCCATGCCCTCGATCACCTCCCGCCACCACTGCAACCGGATCAGCGCCAGCCCCGGTTCCCGCACCGCCTCACGCGCCCGCGCCAGCTCATGGTTGAACGCATACAGCGCAAGCAGCGCATCCCGCCGCTTGGCCGGTGCGAACAGCACCGTAAAAAAACGGTCGGGATCATGACGGCGGACAAAGCCCAGTAACGTATCAGTCATGCCCGGGAGGTGGCGCGGTTCGGCAACCCGTGCAAGATTGCGTACTGTCAGCACCGACCCTGATCCTGAACGGAGAACGCGCCATGGCCTTCGAACTTCCCACCCTGCCCTATGCCAAGACCGCGCTCGCCGGCATGGGTATGTGCGAGGAAACCCTCGAGCTGCACCACGACAAGCACCACCAGGCCTACGTCACGGCGCTGAACGGCTTCGTCGAGAAGGATGCCTCGCTCCAGGGCAAATCGCTGGAGGAGATTATCCAGCACACCAACAATAAGCCCGACATGGCGCCGGTGTTCAACAACGCCGGCCGGCATTGGAACCACATCCTGTTTTGGGAGAACATGTCGCCCAACAACGGCGGCAAGATGCCAGCCGCGCTGGAAGCGAAGATCACCTCCGACCTTGGCGGCGTGGACAAGTTCAAGGAAGCCTTCAAGACCGCCGCCACCACCCAGTTCGGCTCCGGCTGGGCCTGGCTGGTGCTGGGCACCGACGGTAAGCTGAAAGTCACAAAAACCCCGAACGGCTCCAACCCGGTCGCCACCGGCGACGGCCGCGCGCTGCTTGGCCTCGACGTGTGGGAGCACAGCTACTACCTCGACTTCCGCAACCGCCGCCCGGACTACGTTACCAACTGGCTCGACAAGATCGCCAACTACGAATACGCCGACGCCCACCTGAAGACCGCCTGATTTCCCGCCCGCCCGGGAAACCGGGCGGGCGTCAATTCACGCTGGCAACACTACCCAGAATGTCACCGATCCCGGCCCGCACCACCAGGTCGGCGAAACGATCCAGCGGCGTCGCCTCGTTATTGACGATTACCAGCGCGGCACCATTCTCCTTCGCCAACTTCGGAAACGCCGCCGCCGGATAGACCACCAGCGACGAGCCGGCGACGATGAACAGATCGGCCGCAAGCGTTTCCTCGCGCGCCCGCTGCATCGCGGCCACAGGCATTGGTTGGCCGAACGATATCGTTGCCGTCTTGATATAACCCAGGCAGGCATCACAAACCGGTGCCTCTCCGGTCCGCTCGAACGGCTCCCTAAGCGCATCGATCTCGAACCGCTTGCCGCAATCCAAGCATGTCGAAAATGTTGTGTTGCCGTGCAGCTCGACAATCTTGCTGTCCGGCACGCCCGACTGCTGATGCAAGCCATCGATGTTCTGCGTGATCACCGACCGCGCCCGCCCCTGCCGGATCAGCGTCGCCACCGCCCGGTGCCCGCGGTTCGGCTCAGCCGCGCGAATGGTCGGATCGGTCGCGAACTTGCGCCGCCAGGTCTCCCGCCTTGCCTCCTCCGACGCTAGAAAGTCGGAGAAATCAATCGGCTTGTTGGTCTTCCAGATCCCCGTCGGCGACCGGAAGTCCGGAATGCCGGACTCGGTCGAAATCCCCGCCCCGGTAAAAAAAACAATCCGCCGCGATCCATCGATCAGCCGGCGCAGCTCGTCTTGCATCGATTGAGCTCCAAAGAAAAAGCATGGGGCTCTGCCCCTGACCCCGTAAATGGGCAGTCGCCCCTTTAAACCCCTATACTTAGGTTAGACGCTCCCGGGCGCTAACCGGACGGGGTTTGGGGCGAAGCTCCATGCTTTCTTGCCTACGGCGTAAAGCTCAGATCGCCAGCGGATTATTCGCCTGGAACAGCTCGCCACCGTAATCCGCCTCAACGGGAATGCGCATGGTCCGGACGCCATTGTCGTTGGTCAGCATCACCGGCTGCACGGGCACGATGCGTGCTGCCGAAGCCGCCGTCATTGCCGCGGCGGCATCGGTGTGCCGCGCCAGCTTGCCAAGGTTCATCTCGGTCGGAAACAGCAGCTTATACTTCCCGGTCACCGACCCCACGATCGCGTCCTGTGGCGTGATCCAGACGCTGTCCACCGCCTCGGACCCATCATGCACGGCCAACTGGTCGGGCGGCGCCA
This sequence comes from Acetobacteraceae bacterium, assembly GCA_043745345.1. Classification (GTDB taxonomy): domain Bacteria; phylum Pseudomonadota; class Alphaproteobacteria; order Acetobacterales; family Acetobacteraceae; genus PALSA-911. Next base: position 2,160 of record JAYTTA010000006.1, read on the forward strand.
CCGCCATGAAGAAATGCGTGTCGTAGCGCTTGCTCATCGTCACGGGCGTGATCCAGTGCGCGAACCGCACCAGCAAATCGGGCGCGAGAACCAGGCTTTCATTGGCCAGAAACCCGGCAAAGCTCAGCCCGCCCGCATTCACGGCAACACGCTGGCTTTCCATGTCCTGCAGCTGCCCGGCCGGCACCAGCGTGCTCGCACCGTGCGACCGGGCCAGCAAGATCCCGGTCTCCTCGAACATTTCCCGAATGGCGGCCACCCGCAACGCCGCCTGCTCCGCATCCAACCCATGCCCGGCAGGAAACCGCGCCGGGTCCGCCGCGATCACCTGGTCGTCGTCATCCACACGCCCGCCGGGGAACACAAGCGCTCCCGAGGCGAACTCGATCTCGTGGTTGCGCACCACCATGAACACCTCCATCGACGGGTCCTCGTCGCGCAGCAGCAGGACGGTGGCGGCAAGTCGTGTGGGTGCGGGTTCCATCGTCACAACACACCATCCGAGCTGTCCGCCCGCAAGCCGTCACGTGAGAAAAACACCGCCGCTCACGTGCAGCGTCTGCCCGGTGATGTAACCGCCCATCGGCCCGGCCAAATGGCGCACCATGCCGGCGATCTCGTCCACGGTGCCCTTCCGTCCGATGGGAATGTCCTGGTCGGTCATCGTCTCCGGCCGTGCCCCGGCCGCCGCGCCGCGTTGGGTGTCGATGCTGCCCGGGCTGACACTGTTGCAGGTGATCCGATGTGGCGCCAGCTCCACCGCCAACGCCCGCATTAGTCCCT
>JAYTTA010000007.1:0-2941 GCA_043745345.1 Acetobacteraceae bacterium
GGCGCGGTTGGCGCCGAGCACCGGTTCGGCCAAAGCGAGGAACTTCTGTTCAAGTCGCCGTCCCTGCTCGGCGATGTCGGTGGCCGGTATTCCGGCATCGTGGCGCGCGGTGATTGAGCGCCCGTCGGTCAGGTGCAAATCGATTTCGGCGATGGTGGTCGACCAGTCAGACTGGAAATCGAGCTCAATCCTGTCGCGCAGCCGGGCGAGGTCAGGATCGTTGGCGTTGGTGTCGGAGAAGGTGTCGAGCCGGCTGGTGTCGAGGCCGGACAGCGCCATGGCGACGGTCAGGCGATGGCTGAACTTGGCCTCTAGCCCGGTTTTCGGCGACAGGATGTTGCAGACGCGGCTGGTCGCTTGATCGACGCGCAGGCGAACAACCTCGATCTGGTCCGGCGTGATGCCCCCCTGGTGCAGCTTTCGCGCGGCCTCGATCGGGCCGTGGGTCAGGTAGCAGGCGGCATGGTACTTGAACAGGTTTTCGCGCAGATGAAGATGCTGCGGCTCGGCGATGGCATGTTCGGGACGGAAATCGGGGCTGTGCGTCGCGCAAAAGCCCTGGTCGCATTCGAGCACGTCGTGCCGGGAGGTGAAGCCGCGGGCGGCCAGGCGCGCGGCGAGCAGACCGTGATAGGCCGCGGTGCCGGCGTGGAACGGCTTGCACATGGTGCCGAACATCGATTTGAGGCCTGCTGCCTGGGTGCCGGCGATGCCGAGCGCCATGCAGCCTGCATCTTCGTCCAAGCCTAATAGGTGGGCGCAGGCCATTGCCGCGCCAAAACTGCCGATGGTGCCGGTGGCGTGGAAGCCGAGCCCGTCATAGTGGCCGGGAGCGATGGCGCGACCGATGCGGCATTGCAGCTCGTAGCCGGCGACGAAGGCCGCCAGCACGGCGTCGCCGCGGGCGCCGGTTTCCTCGGCCAGTGCCAGCAGCGCCGGCAGGATGGCGACCGAGGGGTGGCCGGGCATCGCCAGGTTGACGTCGTCGAAATCGAGCGCGTGGCCGGTGGCGCCGTTCAGCAGTGCGGCGGACAGCGCCGGCAGCCGGATGCTGTGGCCGATCACGGTCGACGCCTCCTGGCCGCCCTGCTCGGCAAACTCGGCGAGCAGGATTTTCGACAGCGGCTCGGCGGCTCCGGCCAGCGAGCAGGCGATGGTATCGAGGATGCACTGGCGCGCGAGCGCCCGCGCCTCGTCGGTCAGCGTGCCCGGGCGCACCGTCAGCGCCTGGGCCACCAGCGCGCGGGTGAGGCTGAGGCCGGCCGTGATATTGGGAATCTGGTTCATCTCAGCGCCCCTTGAAAACCGGCTTGCGTTTTTCGTTGAACGCCAGCACTCCCTCGCGCCTGTCCTCGGTCGGGACCATGCGGTTATAGGCCTCGATCTCGAACATCATGGCGCTCGGCAGGTCCATGTTGAGCCCGTAATTGACCGACTGCTTGATCTGGCGGGTCGAGATCGGGGCGTTGCCGGCGATCGTCGCCGCGGTTTCCAGCGCCTCGGCGAGCAGCGTTTCCGGGGCGCACAGCCGGTTGACCATGCCCCATTCCAGCGCCTGGTCGGCCGTGAACGGTTTTCCCGTCAGCAGGATTTCCTTGGCCCGGCGCGGGCCGACAGCGCGGGGCAGGGTCTGCGTGCCGCCCGCACCCGGCATGATGCCGAGCGTGACCTCAGTCAGCGCGAATCGGGCGGTGGCGGCGGCGTAGATGAAGTCGGCGCACAGCGCCATTTCCATGCCGCCGGCAAAGGCGGCCCCGTTGACCGCGGCAATCATAGGTACCGTGCAGCCGATCATCGCCCGGATGGCGCGCTCGAACAGCAGATGCTGGGTTTGCCACTGCGCGTCGGTCATGCCGTTGCGCTCCTTCAGGTCGCCGCCGGCGCAGAAAATGCGCGAGCCGGCGCCGGTCAGCACGACACAGCGGAATTTCGTGGGATTGGCGTTGATGCCTTCGAATAAAGCGAGCAGGTCGTGGCCCATCTGGGTGTTCAGCGCGTTGCCCGATTGCGGCCGGTTGAGCGTGACCAGCAACGTATGGGCGGCTGGCTCCTCGACCGCCAAGGTTTCGTATGTCGCCACGTTGCTGTCTCCGCATGACTCGAGTTGCCCGAAGCTACCGGTCGGGTTTTGCCCGGTCAAACCAGGCCGGGCGCCAGTGGGTGACGTTATCGCTATGGCGTCGGCGAGGGTTCGCGCATACTGCAGCTAAGCGGGAACCGGGCCCGCCACGCCATTCGCCCGCTAGAAGCTTCCCGGATTGCAATCGACCGGAGCACGCCATGGCACTATTGGAGCGGATAAAACTGCCGGCCAACCTCGACCGCGACGAGCGTCGTGCGGTGCTGCTGCGCAGCCCGCTGTTTCAGGCGATGACCGAGGACGAGCTCGACGCGACCCTGAAATTTGCGGTCGAACGGCATTGGACGAAGGGCGCCTCGATCTTTCAGAAGGGCGATGACGGATCGTCGCTGATGGCGGTGCTCAAGGGCCGGGTGAAGATCAGCGCGGTCTCGGCCGAGGGCAAGGAGGTCACGCTCAACGTCATCGCACCAGGCAATATCTTCGGCGAAATTGCGCTGCTGGACGGCAATCCGCGCAGCGCCGACGCGACCGTCCTCGACGACGCGGTGCTGCTGATCGTCGACCGGCGGCACTTTCTGCCGTTCGTTCGCGCCAACGGCGACCTCTATCTGCGGCTGCTGGCGGTGCTGTGCGACCGGTTGCGGCGGACCAGCATAGCGCTCGAGGATCTGGCGTTGTTCGACCTGCCGGCGCGGCTGGCGCGGCTGCTGCTGAAGATGGCCGAGGATTACGGCCGCCCGGCCGCCGGCGGCGTGCGCATCGACATGAAGATGTCGCAGCGGGATATCAGCACGCTGGTGGCCTCGACCCGCGAGAGCGTCAACAAGCAGCTTCAGCTGTGGCGCCGCAGCGGCGTGC
>JAYTTA010000008.1:0-2940 GCA_043745345.1 Acetobacteraceae bacterium
CATGGTGGCAGCACCCGTAACCGGCGCCGTCGCCATGGTACTGGCCTCGAAGGCGTGCATCGAAAAGCGCGCCGTCAAGGAGGTCGCGTGGATTTCCGGAATGGGCTGGGCGACCGAGCCGAGCTTCCTCGGCGACCGCGATCTTGCCCAGGCGCCGGCGATGGAGGCCGCCGCGCAGCAGGCCTATGCTGACGCCGGTGTTACCGATCCGGCCGGCGCCTTCGATGTCGCCGAAATCGCTGACACCACGCCCTACCAGGAACTGCTCGCCTATGAGGGGCTTGGCCTGGCGCCTCGGGCGGACTGGGCGGCTCGGATCGCCGACGGCAGCTTCGGCCCGGATGGCAGGCTGCCGGTCAACCTATCCGGCGGCGCGCTGTCGCTGAACCCCGTGTATTGCACCGGGATGATCCGCATCGGCGAAATCGCCAACCAGGTGCTCGGCCGCGCCGGGCCACATCAGCGCGCCGGCGTGCGCACCGGCCTTGCCCACGCCGCCAGCGGGTTCGCCATGCAGTACAACACGGTCGTGGTGCTACGCCGTGACAACCAGGGAGCGGCGGCATGAGCACTCGCGTCGGTATCATCGGCATCGGCCAATCCGCCTTCAAGCCGCGGCGTGACGATGCGAGCTACCCCGATCTCGTGCGCGAGGCGGTCCATCTCGCTTTGCGCGATGCCAAGCTCGAACTCGATGGCATCGAGGCGGTGGTGTATTCGCTTTCGCCGGACGCGATGGTCGGCATCGGCAATGCGGAACGTTTGGGCGTCGAGGCGGTCGGCGCGCGCAATAAGCGCTTCCTGCGCATCAACACCGGCGGCGCCACCGGGATCTCCAGTGTCGCCGCGGCCTACTACCATGTCGCCGCCGGCGCCTGCGACGTCGTCATGACCGCGGGGGCCGACAAGGTCGGCGAATGCGGTGACAGCCAGACCGTGCTCAACAAGATCTGGGACCCGACCTACGAGCGCGCGCTACCGCTCGGCACCATCACCATGCTGGCGATGTCGGCGGTGCGCTACATGGACCAGTATGGCATGACCGAGGAGGACATGGCACGCGTCGTGGTCAAGAACCGCTGGCATGCCTCGAAGAACCCCAACGCCCATCTACGCACTCAGACGACGATCGAGGATGTGTTCCGGTCGCGCTACATCTCCTGGCCGGTAAAATTGTTCGACTGCTGCCCACAGTCGAGCGGCGGCTGCGCGATGGTGCTAGCCTCGGAAAAATACATCAAGGAGCGCAACCTGGACGCTGTGTGGATCACCGGCCTCGGCCACTGCTCCGAGACCTATTACATCGGCGACCGCATGGGCCGGGGCTTCACCGCCGACCACGCCGATGCCTACGCGCTGCGCAACTCGTTCGCCCGGTCGTTCAAGATGGCCGGCATCACCGAGCCGAAGAAGGAGGTGCATGTCGCCGAACTCTACGCGCCGTTCAGCAACACCGAGTTCCACTCGATCGAGGCGGCGGGGCTCGCCGAACTTGGCCAGTCGCCGGCGATGCTGCGCGAGGGCCAGTTCCACATCGGCAGCGCGATCCCCGTCAACCCGTCTGGCGGCACGCTGTGCACCAACGCGATTGCCGTCACCGCCATGGTACGCGTCGCCGAAATCGCGCTGCAGGTCTGGGGACGGGCCGGCGAGCACCAAGTCCAGGGGGCGCGCGTCGGTATCGCCAGCGGCAATGGTGGCGACCACCAGTTCTTCGGCACCATGGTCGTCGAAGCTTAAGTTCAGGGAGACGGAAAATGGAATTGTTGAAGCGCCAGGAAACCTGGAACATCACCTACAACCACGCGCTCGGCGAGACCGCGAGCTGGTTCTATGTGCAGTTGCGCGACCACGCCAAGCTGTATGGCAAGCGCGATGCCGCATCTGGCCGGGTGCTGTGCCCGCCACGCGCCTTCTCCGACCAGACCTTGGAGCCGACCACCGACTGGGTGGAGGTCGGACCCGGCGGCCGGATCGAGACGTTCAGCATTGTCTATGAGGCGTTCAACGGCCTGCCGCCGCCACCCTACGCGTTCGGCTACGTGCTGCTGGACGGTGCCGACACGGCGATCGGCGGCTATTTCAAGGGCGTTGATCTGACCGATCCGGCAGCGGCGGCGAAGCGGCTGAAGATCGGCACCCGCGTCATGACAAAGTTCGCCGAGATCCGCACCGGCGACGTGCTGGACTTCTGGTTCGAGCCGAAGGCCTGACAAAAGATGGCGTTGGCAAGCGCCGCACCTGGTGTCGGCATCCGCGACGAGGTCACGGCGCTCAAGCGCGAACGCACGATCGCCGTGGCGTCCGAGCTATTCTACGAGCGCGGCTACGATAACACCTCGCTCGACGCCATCGCCGAGCGGATGGGCGTCACCAAGCCGTTCATCTACGCCCACTTCACCTCCAAGGCCGAATTGCTCGGCGAGATCAGCGCGCGCGGTATCGCCTCCGCCCTTGCGGCGCTGGATGGCGGGCTGACCTCGTCAAAAAACACCGCGACCGAGCGGCTGGCCGAGGTCGGAAAGCGCTTCGTGGTGGCTGTGCTGCGCAGCCAGCGCGACATCGCCATCATGACGCGGGAGGAAAAGAACCTGGCCCCCGAGGATTTCCGCCGCATCAGCGACATGCGCCGCGAGTTCGACCGAAAGCTGATGAAGCTGCTGGACGATGGCGTCGCGGCGGGGGAGTTCCATCTGGCGGATACCCGCATGGCGACGCTTGCGATCGGCGGCCTGGTGAGCTGGGCCTATGTCTGGTACCGGCCCGACGGACGGCTGACCTTGGAGCAGACCAGCGAGCAACTGACCGGACTTATTCTCGGCATGGTCGGAGCCAGCTAGCAAGGCGCATTCAGGAAGAGCCTGGGCTTGCCGGGGATTTGTTGCCTGCGGCGCGAACCGGGACGCAGAGACATCTGATCCGAACTTTTATCATCCGCCA
>JAYTTA010000009.1:0-2939 GCA_043745345.1 Acetobacteraceae bacterium
GGGCATGGCTTGCCTTACGCCTGTCTGCGGGCGGTCTGCGATATCGCCGAGGACGACTTGCCGGCGGCGGCGATTGTCGCTCTCGATAGCGCGGGGCGGATCAGGATCGGCGCCGTCATGTGGTCGGTGATTTCGCAGCCAGGGCAGCTTGGCGCGCTGATCGCGCTTGCGGCGAATGCCGCTGCGGCGCGGCAAACCTTGAAGAACAGGGTAAGAAAGGTCGGGGCCCTTCCTCCGCAGGCATTCCAGCTGGCCGAAGGCGGCGAGCAGAGCCCCAGACCTTAGGCTGGCGTAAGCACGCGAAGCCGATGGCCATCCGGATCCAGCGCCACGAAGCTGCGGCCGAAATCAAGCTCGGTCGGCGGCTGCACGATGGTTAAGCCTCGGGCTGCCCAGTCGGCATGGACCGTATCCACGTCGGACACCGTGAAGGCGAGCTCGGTGCCGCCGCCGGTGGTCAGGGCGGCCGGCTGCACGGTGTGGCGCGACCACAGGCCGAGCGCGATGCCGGAGGGGAGCGCGAACATGGCGAAGGTCGGCGAGGCTTCGACCGGCTGCCGATCGAGCAGCGCGGCATAGAACGCGACACTGGCTGGCGGGCTGTCGACGTAAAGGATGACGAGGCCGAGATCGGGCATGAGTTGTCTCCGTGGTTGGTGTCCAACCCGGTATGGACCCGGCCTGTGTCAGTTTCCGGCAGCAGCGTTTAGCCGTGGCGATCGAATTCGTCCGACCGCCGCCAGTCGGCCAGCAGGATGCGGCGGCGGGTCGGGTAGCGCTGGCTCAGCGTGGCCGCCTCGATGCGGTCAAGGCGGAAATGACGGAATGCCTGGCGCGTCTCGCACCAGGCGGCGAGCACCTCGGCGGCGCCGAAAAAGCCGAGCGCCACCGGCCAGACGGTCCGGTCGGTGGCCGCCTCCTTCTTGTCGGTATAGCTCAGCCGCAGCTTGTGCTCGGTGCGCAGCGCCTCGCGGATGAGTTTCAGGTGCGGCGCGGGCGGGGAGCGTGGTCCCGCGAGCAACCCGTTGGTGGCCATCGCATCCTCCATCTCGGCCGGCAGCACGGCGGCGATCTTGGCCAGGGCGTTGGCGGCGGCCTGTTCGAGGTCGGGATCGCCGCGTTCCGCCACCATGCGCAGGCCGAGGATGAGCGCGTCGATCTCGTCGTTGCTGAACATCAGCGGCGGCAGCAGGAAGCCGGGCTTGAGCACGTAGCCGAGCCCGGCTTCGCCCTCGATCGCGGCACCTTGGGCGATCAATGTCTCGATGTCGCGGTAGATGGTGCGCAGCGAGACGCCGAGTTCTTCCGCAAGCCGGACCGCGGCGACCGGGCGGCGCCGGCGGCGGAGCGCCTGGATCAGGTCGAGCAGGCGGGCGGCGCGGGACATCGGGCCTTCCTACATCTTTCCAAATGATGTCATTCCCTCGCGCTGACCAGCATCAACGCCAGAGTATCCGTCTTCTCGTCAGGCATGATCTGTCGGTTCACCACCACTACTATGGGATAGTGGCTGTCGTCATGGGCCATCAACTCGTCGCGAAGGGAGCCGCGCCCTGGGCATGCCCCTCGGAGGGGGAGTGGACGTTGCGGCGCCGTTGATCACGGGCAGTTTCACGGCAACCGGCTCCTTACCGGCCGCGCTGTTCTAGGGGGTCCGGCAGCAACCGAACCTCAGTGTTCAAGGCACGGCGTCTTCCACCGGGACACGTGGCGGCGCAAGTGGCGGTGAGCGGGTTAAGGCTTGGGAATTCTAGTGAACGGATGCATGGTCAACTGCAGTGGCGAGGCGCAAGCGCGCGATCAGTCGCCTGCCCAGCGCTTGGGAAGGTCTCTCAACCCAGATACAAGAGATCCAGCACGACGCAGCCAGAATGGCCAGGCAAACTATGAGTGCCAGGGAATATCCGAGGATCGGCTCCAGGCCGCCGATCACGAATATTCCGAGCGGCACATGCAGCAAGTAGAGGGAGTAGCTCCCCTCTGCCACGGCGTTGACGGAACGACGAATCTGCTTTGGCTGCGCCCAGAGGACGGCTAAGAAAAAAACGACCGCGTAGAGTGTGTTTAACTGGAAGCTGCGACCGTCCGCTGACGGGCCGGAAGTCCACACAAAGGCACACCAACCGAGAGCCATCAGAGCCACGACAACGGGAACGGTGATCCGCTTCGACCAGCCGTAGTAAATGGCCATGCCTATGCCAAAAATCGAGACGAATTCACTATAGCCAAGCAGGCGTTCCCATTGAGGAACGCCTGATGCGGCAGGGCGAAGCAAGAAAAGGGCAAAGGCAGGGGCGATCGCTACTATCGCTGTGGCAACAACGGGTTTCGATCGCAAGAGTGGCAGCGTCAAAGCGGCAAGGGCATAGAACATGAACTCTATGACCAGGGTGTAGCTCGGTCCCAACAAAATGAACTCTGAATCAAACAGACTGGCTTCCCGCAAGAGTTGCGTTAGTGATATCGCCGGTCGATGTAGGACCATCGCCACCGCCAACGCCACCAGGAATGGCGGATAAATTCGAAACAAGCGCTTTAGCACGAACTGACCACGCGTTTCGCGTTGAGCTACGTGTGCAATGATAAAGCCTGAAATTACGAAGAAAACCGCAACCCCCAGATAGCCAAACTCCCAGAGGATCGCCAACGGGTCTCGAACGAACTGGTTGAGGTATGGCTTAACAAACCAATCGGGTACAGCACGGTAACCGACAAGATGGCAATAAACGACGAGTAGGGAGGCGGCGGCCCGCAACGATGCAACAAAGCTTATTTGCGGTGGATTGGTCACGAACGGCTCTGATCGAGCTTGAGCGTCGACCGCAGCCCGGGCGATACGGTATCAACCATTGGCGAAGTTTCCTCTCGTCTGCGGTCCGGGCAAGCCGGTGATCCCGACACCCGTCATCCAGCCAAACTCGACGCCCTCACCGCCCACG
>JAYTTA010000010.1:0-2938 GCA_043745345.1 Acetobacteraceae bacterium
GATCCCTACCAACGCGACGGCACGTGGCGGCCGGTGGGGCTGAACGACGCCAACATCGCGGCGATGGTGGCCCATCCAAGCGATCTTGTCGTCGGCGTAGACGATCCGGTCAGCCCGGGCCAGCTTTCGGCGGCGGCGGTCCGGCGCCTGCTGACCGACAAGGTCAAGCCGCTGCCGAACGTCGATGTCGGAGCGGTCATCGCGCAGGGCCAGGGCACGCCGCAGGCGCCTGCGGCATCCGCTGGCGGGGACGCGCAGTAATGGCTGAATCGACCACCCTTGCTTTGCCGCTGACGAACGGAACCCCCGATGCCGTTCGTGCCTCACGCATTCCGTTGGTGGCCTATGCCCGCGACCGCGACACGCTGGCCAAGCTGACCGAGGCCCTGGCCGGTGCACTTGGGCCCGATGCGGTGTTCCGCATGGGCGGCGTCAACGAGATGCGTGAGGGTCTGCGCCACCAGGAACGGCCGATGGCGGCGCTGATCGTCGATGTCGCCGGCGAGGCCAACCCGATCGGCGTGCTCGAGGAGCTCGCGATGTATGTCGAACCGGGTACCCGCGTGTTCGTAATTGGCGACAATGAGACCGTCGAGTTCTATCGCCATATTACCCGTGGCCTGGGCGTCCTGGAATACCTTTGCAAGCCGCTGAACCGCGAGGTCGTGGCGCGCATCTTCCTGCCGGGCATGCTCAACCGCAGTCCGGCCCAGTCGCATAGCCGCGGCGGGCGCGTGGTGACAGTGACCGGCGTGCGCGGTGGGGTCGGTGCAACCACAGTTGCAGTCAACCTGTCGACGCAACTGGCCGATCGCTCGCGCAACCACACCCTGCTGTTCGACGCCGACCTGCATGGCGGTACCGCAGCACTGATGCTGCAGGGCGTTACCGGCGGCGGCCTGCGCACGGCGCTCGAGAACCCAGCCCGCGTCGATCCGCTTTTCGCCGAGCGCGCCTCGCCAGCGGTCACTGAACGCCTCAACCTGATCGCCGCCGAGGAAAATCTCGATGCGTTGATCAACCCGCCCGAGGGTGCCGCGCGTCACCTGGTAACCGTGATGTGCGAGCGATACAATTTTATTGTGGTCGACCTGCCGCGCTTCGCCAGCCTGCTCAACCACGAGATCCGCGACCTGGCGCACATGCGAGTGCTGGTGATGGACGCGACGCTTGCCTCGTTGCGCGACATGCTGCGCTTCCTGGCCCTGCCGCGTGGCCCCAATCAGGCCTCGCGACCGATCGTCGTGCTCAACCGCATCGGCGCGCCGGGGTCGCTGAAGCCGTCGCTGATCGCCAAGACGCTTGAGGAGAATGTCGACGTGACGATCGGTTGGCTGCCCAAGCAGCTGCCGATCGCGGCCACCCTCGGCAAGCCGGCGGTGCGGTCGCGCGGCGCGTTCCAGACCGCCATGGAAAAGCTCGCCGACGAGGTCACGCCCCGTCAAGAGGTGGTGCGGTCGATCGGCCTCGCAGGTTCGGCGCCGCGCTGGTGGCGGCGGTGAGCGAGATGCGCATGGCGTTCGGACGCCGCCCGGGCCAAGACGCCGCGGATCAGCCGGCAAGGCTGGCCGCGCCAACGATCGAGGCCGAGATCGTCGAGCCGGTGGAAAGCGGTATCGTCGCCCTTCGCGTCGCCTGCCTGGCCCGACTGGATCCGGCGACCATCGCTGGGCTCAGTGTCGAGCGGCTGCATGCCGACGTGGAGCGGCTGCTGGCCGAGATCGCCGACGAGAAGCGCATCCAGCTCAACGGCCGCGAGCAGCGCCAGCTGGCAAGCGAGCTCGTCGACGACATTATCGGCCTTGGGCCGCTGGAGCCCTTGCTGGAAGACGACAGCATCACCGACATCATGGTCAACGGGCCGGACCGGGTGTTCATCGAACGCCGTGGCAAGCTGGTGCTGTCTAGCGTGCGCTTCCGCGACACCGCTCATGTCGGAAACATCGCCCAGCGCATTGCCTCCTCGGTCGGCCGTCGCGTCGACGAAAGCAGCCCGATGGTCGATGCGCGGCTGGCCGACGGCTCGCGCGTCAACATCATCTTCCCGCCGCTTGCGTTGAACGGTGCCTGCATCTCGATCCGAAAGTTCGCCCGCCGCCGCATCACCTTCGACACCTTGATCGCGAACGGCTCGGCGACTCCCCAGCTCGCGCGCATCCTGCAGATCGCCTCGGCGGCACGGTTGAACGTGATCATCTCGGGCGGCACCGGTGCCGGCAAGACCACGCTGATGAACGCGATGTCGCTGATGATCGATCCCGGCGAGCGGATCATCACGATCGAGGACGCGGCCGAGCTGCAGCTGCAGCAGCCGCATGTCGTGCGGCTGGAAACCCGGCCTCCCAACCTCGAGGGCAAGGGCGAGATCAACCAGCGCGACCTGGTCAAGAACGCCCTGCGAATGCGCCCCGACCGGGTGATCGTGGGCGAGGTCCGCGGCGCCGAGGCGTTCGACATGCTGCAGGCGATGAACACCGGCCATGACGGCAGCATGAGCACGGTCCATGCCAACACCTCCCGCGATGCGATGACCCGGCTGGAGAACATGGTTCAGATGGGTCACCCAAATTTGCCGCTGCGCGCCGTGCGCACGCAGATCGTCAGCGCGGTCGATATCGTGGTCCAGCTGGAGCGGATGCGCGACGGCGTGCGCCGCATCACCCAGGTCACCGAGGTCATCGGGCTCGAGGGCGAGACCATCACCATGAACGACATCTTCGTCTATGAATTCGACGGCGAGAACCCGGATGGCACGCTGCGCGGCCGGTTCAAGGCGTCGCGGGTGCGGCCGAGCTTCATGGAGCGGCTGCAGTATTTCAACCTCGATCGCGCCTGGGCGGCGGCGATCGACGATGGCTCCGTGACGTGATCGCCAGCCCTCTTCTGTTGGTGGTGCTGCTCAGCGCCGGCCTGCTCAGCGTCGCGACGGTTGGGCTGA
>JAYTTA010000011.1:0-10881 GCA_043745345.1 Acetobacteraceae bacterium
GTCACCCGCATCGCCTATCGCCACGGCGCCTTCGTCAACGCCAGCCTCGAAAAGGCCTCGGCCGACAACGAGCGTAACGCCCTGGCGATCCGGCTGCCGGATGGGCGGGAGCTTGCGGTCGTGCAGATCGCCGGACTGATCGCGCGCCGCATCCTGTGCGATGTGCGTGAGGGCGATGCGGTCCGCGCCGGCGAGCGCTTCGGCATCATCCGGTTCGGCAGCCGCACCGATCTTTATCTGCCGCTGGGCGTGCGGCCGATGGTGGTCGAGGGCCAGACCATGATTGGCGGCGAAACCGTCCTCGCCGAGCTGGGATGAACCCGCCCGACCATGTGACCTCACCGGCGAGACGCGCCAGACGACGCTTCCGGCGCCTGCGCCCGCGCACTCGGCCGAGGTTCGCCGGCTGGTCGTTCAACCGCATGCTGCCCAGCATCCTGACCATGCTCGGGCTATGCGCCGGCCTGACGTCGATCCGGTTCGCGATCGACGGGCGGTTCGGCGAGGCCGGTGCTGCGATCGCCGTCGCCGCGGCGATCGATGGGCTTGACGGCCGGCTCGCGCGGCTGCTCAAGGCGACCTCACGGTTTGGCGCCGAGTTCGACAGCCTGTCCGATTTCCTATGTTTCGGGGTGGCCCCCGGCTTCGTGCTGTACCTGTGGTCGCTGCAGCGCTTTGGCGGCTTCGGCTTCGCGCCTTGCCTGCTGTTCGCCGTCTGCATGGCACTGCGCCTGGCACGGTTCAACGCGGCATTGGAAGGCCCGGCAGCGCCGCCAAAGCCGTCCTATCTCTATAATTTCTTCACCGGCGTGCCCGCCCCGGCTGGCGCCGGAGTGGTCCTGCTGCCGCTGTTCGTCGGCCTGGAGGCCAGCAAGCAAGGCTGGGACGGATTGGAACGGGTGACCCGGTTTCCGCTGCTTTCGGCGGCGATGCTGATCGGCACGTCGTTGCTGCTTGTCTCCAGCCTCCCGGTCTGGAGTTTCAAGAACTTCAAGATACCATCGGAATATGTGCTGCCGATGCTGCTCGGCATTGGCCTCTACGCCGCCCTGCTGGTCGCTGACCCGTGGGTGGCGCTGGCCGGGGCGTCGCTGGTCTATGTCGGCATGTTGCCGTTCAGCCGGCGCAGCTTCCTGCGTCTGCGGGAGGCTGCGGAGGCTTTGCGGGAGCCTGAGGATGAAGCATGGGGCTCTGCCCCAAACCCCGCCAAGGGGCCGCCGCCCCTTTGAAGCCCTCTACTTAGGGGATGCGCTTCCCGGCGCTTCCGGGACGGAGCAGGCAAAGGTTTCGACTGGCCGCCTTCGGCAAGTTGGAATGCCTGCGGAGGGAGAGCCCCAGCCTCCCTATCGACGTCGCGTCAGCACCACACCCGCTTCCTGCAGCTCGGAGATTTCCTCGACCGAATAACCATGCCGCGCCAGCACCTCGGCGCCATGCTCGCCGAAGCGCGGCGGCGCCGACCGCGTGCCGCCGGGTGTGCGCGACATCTTTATGGGCGTGCCGAGGCCTTTGTAGTCACCAAGCTCGGTCACCATCTCGCGGTGCATCGTATGCGGCGCCGTTGTCGCCTCATCGGTCCACAGCACCGGGCCGGCCGGCACGCCGTTGCGAATGAGACGAAGCGAGACCTCGTGGCCATCCAGCTCGGCGAACGCTGCCCGCAGCGTCGTCGTCAGGGCCTCGCGGTTCTCCTGGCGGGCGGCATTGGACGCAAAGCGCGGATCGCTGCCCATCGCTCGGTGTCCGATCAGCTCGCAGAGTTTCTTGAACTGCCCGTTATTGCCGCTGGCGATGAAGATCTCGCAGGTTTTCGTCGGATACTTGTCGTAAGGCACCAGGTTCGGATGCGGGTTGCCGGTCGGCACCGGGCGCTTGCCGCTGAGGAAAAAGTTCGGAGCCTGCGGGTGCAGCAGCGACATGCCGCAGTCGTAGAGCGTCATATCGAGATACTGGCCGAGCCCCGAGCGGCTGCGCTCCTGCAATGCCATCAGGATGCCGACCGCAGAATAGAGGCCGGTGCCCATGTCCACCATGGCGGTGCCGAGCCGCATCGGGCCAGTGGTCGGATCGCCGTTGACGCTCATCAATCCGACCATGGCCTGCAGGATCGCGTCGTATCCCGGGAGGCCGCCAAGCGGACCGTCGGCGCCAAACCCTGAAATCCGGCAATGGATGAGGGCCGGAAACCGCTTCGACAACACCTCCTCATAACCCAGGCCCCATTTTTCCATTGAGCCGGGCTTGAAGTTTTCGATCACCACATCGGCGCCCTCTAGCAGCCGCAGCAGCACAGCCTTTCCCTCGGGTCGCCCAAGATCCAGCGCCAGCGACTTCTTGTTGCGATTGATGCCGATGAAGTAGCTGGCATCCTGCTCGCCGTTGGGACCCTCGCTGAACGGCGGTCCCCAGTCGCGCACCTCATCGCCCTGCGGTGGCTCGATCTTTATCACCTCGGCGCCGTGATCGGACAGGATCATGGTGCAATAGGGCCCGCCCAGCACCCTTGTCAGGTCGATCACCTTCAATCCGGCCAGCGCGCCGGGGGATCGGGCAAGACCCTTTCCGCCGGTTTCAAAAGCGTTGTCCGGCTTGACCGATCCATCCATCAGACGATTCTTTCCCATGCTTGCGGACAATGCGTTTCCGGATCACCGTCCGCCACGAACGGCACTGCTGACGCCGGCTCAGCCCTTGACGCCGCCCATGGTCAACCCGGCCGTCATGTAGCGGCGGAACGCATAGTAGATGACCAATGGCGGCAAGGCATAGACGATCGCTGCCGCCATCAGGTAGTTCCACGGCGCCTCGTCACTGTTGAGGAATTTTCCCAGAGCCACCGGCACGGTGATGGTGCTGTCGGACGACAGCAGCAAAAACGCGTAAAGATACTCGTTCCAGGCTAGCAGCAGCGCATAGGTGCCGATCGCGACCAGCGCCGGAGCCATCAGCGGCAGGAAGATACGGAAGAAGATCTGGCCCGGCGAGGCGCCGTCGATCCGCGCCGCCTCGTCCAGTTCCAGCGGGATGCTGGCGCTGTACTGGGAGAAGATGAAGATCGCATACGGGGTGGCGAAGGTTACCTCGACCGCGATCACCGCCCAGGCGTTATCCGCCAAGCCGTAGGTCTTCATGATCCGATAGAACGGAATGGCCAGGAAGCTGGCTGGGATGACGTAGGTCAGCAGCGCCGCGTTGGTCAGCAGCCAGCCGAGCCGGATTTTCATTCGGGTGATCGCGAAACTGGCGCCTGATCCGATCGCCAAGGTCAGCACCGCCACCATGATGCCGATGAAGAAGCTGTTGCCCATCTGCCGCCAGTAGTTGGCGAGGTACCAATAGCCCTCGGTGAACACCGTGGTGAAGGCATGGGCGGAGGGGTGCGGCGGCCAGACATTGGTGCTGAACACGTCCTCCTTCTCCTGCACCGCGACCAGGACCATGTTATAGAGCGGTGCCAGGGTCCAGATCAGCAGCCCCACGCCGAGTACGACCGCCCCGATGTCGCCGGGCCTGTACTTCGAGCGCCGAGCACCAGTGGTTGCAACTGGGGTGGTCGCAACTGGGGTGGTCACAGCTGCACCTCGCCCTTCGACAGCTTGCGCATCAGGAAGATCACCAGCGGGATCAGCAATGGCAGGGCGGAAATGACCGCAGCCATGCCCATGCGCGGATCGCTGAGCTCAAATGCGTCGCGAATGCCCAACGTGGCCAGCACGTGGGTCTGCAACGCCGGTCCGCCACCGCTGACGAAATGCACCGAGTTGTAGTCGCCCAGCGTCCAGATCGTCGAAAGCAGGGTGCAGACGACATAGAGGTTGGACATTATCGGGAAGGTGATGTGCACGAAGCGTTGGTAGCCGGTGGCGCCGTCGATGTCGGCGGACTCGTAAAGCTCCTTCGGCACCGCCATCCGGCCGGCGAGGAAAATCAGCGTCCAGAACGGCAGCCACTTCCAGATATAGGCGACGATGTTGGAGGCCATCGCCAGTTGCGGCTGGTCGAGCCAGGGCGGCCCATCCATCTGGAACAGGTTCCACAGGATGTTGTTGATCAGCCCCCACTGGCTGTTCAGCATCCATCGGAAGGAGATGAAAGTCGGGATCGCCGGCACCGCCCAGGGCAGGATGAACACCAGCAGCAGCCACTTCACCCAGCGTTGCGGGCGCATGAAGAAGCCCGATAGCAGCAGCGCCAGGAACAGCTTCACGTTCACCCCGACCGCCAGGAACACCAGCGTGTTGACCACAGTCGCGGCATAGATCGGGTCGTTGAACAGCGCCACGTAGCTGGCTGGATCGCTGCTGAGATAGAGGCCGTAGCCAACCGGATAGACCACGAACAGCAGGAACACGGCGACATAGGGCAGCACGAAAGCCGTCGCCCACAACTTGTCGCTGCCGTTCAGCCCGCCGGACCACCGACTGGTGGCGGGCCGGATCGCGCTGACGCGGCTGAGAACAGCGGTCGTGCTTCCCATCCAGGCGGCTCCGTTCTACTGCGCCCTTACTGCGCCGGCATGGTGTATTTGGCGAAGATGTCGTTGATCTGCGCGAACGCCGCATCGACCGCCTTTTCCGGCGTCATCCCGCCCTGCATCACGTTGGCCTCCGCCTTGCCCCAGACCTGCTGCGCGTTGACGTCGGCATAGGCCGGGTTGAAGGCCTGGAACCAGGACTGGGTCGGCCCCTCGACCTCCTGCCTGGTCGCAACGGGGAGATGCGGATCGCGCGGATCGGTCCAGAACGGGTCGTTCCTGACGATCGACGGCATCACCGGCAGCCAGCGTCCGCGCGCCGCGACCAGATAGGTGTCAAGCACCTTCGGCTGGATGATGTATTTGAGGAAGTCCTTCGCCGCGGCCTCGTTCTTGGCGCCCTTCATGATGAACGCCAGCTTGACAGACACCAGCGAGGTCACCGGCTTGCCGTCCGGCCCGTTCGGCTGCGGCTGCGTCAGGATCTCATGTTCGTACTGCTCACGCTTTTCCGACTGCGCCACGGGGATCGACAAGGTCGCATTGGGCGTCATCACGATCTGACGGGCATAGAACGCGGAGTTGTTGTCGGGATCGCCCCAGTTGATCGCGCCTGGCGGCACGAAGCCTTCCTTGTACGGGGTCGTCAGCTTGGTCAGCGCCTTGATCGCCGCCTCCCGCACCATGGGATCGTCCGTGTGCAGCCTGCCATCCGGCGTCACGATCTGGGCGCCGTAGGTCACCAGGAACTGGTTGAACAGATAGGTGCTGTCGCTGTCCTTGGTCGCCAGCGAGTAGCCGAGGCCGTAGATGCGCTGACCCTGATCGCGCAGCTTCTTCTGCACCGTCTCGAAGAAGTTGAAATACGCCTCCCACTCCTTGGGGATGTCGGAGACCTGAAAACCGGCCTTCTCGATTAGCGGCTTCCAGACGAAATAATGCAGCGCCTGCTGCTTCAACGGCACGCCGAAATAGCTGCGCTTGTGGAGCGCGTTATCATACAGGCTGGCCGAGGTCAGTGCCGTCGCGCTGTATTCGGACTTCTGCGTGCCAACGACATCGCTGACATCGACCAGCTTGTCGTTCCATGCCGCCTGCGGCAGCAGCAGGAAATCGCCGTTATCGACATAGGCCAGATCCGGCACCTCGCCGGTGGTGATCGACGAGATGATCTTTGCCGGCATGTCCGAGCCATTATAGAAGGTCAGGTCGATCTTGTTGCCGGACTGCTTCTCCCAGGCCGCGACCATATCGCGCATCGCCTGGTCCTCAGCCGGATAGAAGCCCTGGTTCCACCACACCGTCACGGTCTGCCCCGCCGCCTGCACAGCCCCCGAGACGGCCATCAACAACGCACACGCCGCCAAGCCACGCCAACGGTATCGAGCCATCCTGAATCGTCCTTCCCATACCCCGGTTTGCCCGGGTTGATTTTGGCTACTAACGCCGCAGGCAAGAAAGCATGGGCTCTGTCCAAACCCGCCAAGGGGCCGTCGCTCCTTGTATCCCCTTCACTTAGAGGATGCGCTCCGGGGCGCTACCCCGGCGGGGTTTGGGGCAGAGCCCCATAGCCTTCTTGCCTAAGGCGTCAGGTATCACTCGGACCCTAACCGCGGCTCGCCGGTCCAGCAACAACCTCGAATATCCGCTTCATTTCGTCGAGCACGCCAGCATCCTCTATGGTTGGCGGCACGGTGTAGGCGTCGCCGTCGGCAATGCGGCGGATGGTGGCGCGCAAGATCTTGCCGGACCGGGTTTTGGGCAACCGGGCCACCACGCGGGCATCCTTGAACGCCGCGACCGGGCCGATGCGGTCGCGCACCAGCCGCACCAGCTCCGCACAGATTTCGGCATCGGGGCGGATAACCCCGGTCTTCAGCACCACCAGCCCAACCGGGCTCTGGCCTTTGATGTCGTCGCGGGCCCCGAACACCGCGCATTCGGCGACATCGGGGTGCGAGGCCAGCACTTCCTCCATCGACCCGGTGGACAGCCGGTGGCCGGCGACGTTGATGATGTCGTCGGTGCGGCCCATCACCCAGACATCGCCGTCGGCATCGATCATGCCGGCATCGCCGGAGCGGTACCAGCCCGGGAAATCGCTGATATAGGCGGCGGTGTAGCCTTCGTCGTTCTGCCACAGGGTTGGCGCGCATCCCGGCGGCAGCGGCAGCCGGACCGAAAGGTTGCCGCTGCTGCCGCGCGGCAGCACACGGCCGTCATCGTCGAGCGCATGCAGGTCGTAGCCGGTGCTGGCACGTCCGCCCGAGCCTGGCTTGGTCGGAAACAGTCCGAAGCCGCGGAACCCGGCGGTGATCGGCCAGCCGGTTTCGGTCTGCCACCAATGGTCCACCACCGGCTTTTCGAGCAAGTTGAAAAGCCAGATCGCCGTCGGGGGATCGCAGCGCTCGCCGGCGAGGAAGATCGCCTCCAGCGCGGACAGGTCGTAGTCGGCGGCGAGCCGTCCCTCCGGGTCCTGCTGGCGGATGGCGCGCATCGCGGTCGGCGCCGTGAACAGCACCTTGACGCGGTGCTGGGCGCAGACCCGCCAGAACGCGCCGGCGTCAGGGGTGCCGACCGGCTTGCCCTCGTACATCACGCTGGTGCAACCGGCGAGCAACGGCGCATAGACGATGTAACTGTGGCCGACGACCCAGCCGACATCGGATGCGGTCCAGAACACGTCGCCGGGGGCCGCGCCGTAGATCATTGCCATCGACTGGTGCAGCGCCACGGCGTGGCCGCCATGGTCGCGCACGACGCCCTTGGGCCGGCCGGTGGTGCCGGAGGTGTATAGGATATATAGCGGATCGGTCGCCGCTACCGAGACCGGTCCGTGCGGCACGGCGGCGGCTTCGGCGTCCACGAAATCATGGTCGCGGCCGGCAACCATATCGGCGTGCTCGGCCTCGCGCTGCAAGATCAGGCAGGCATCCGGCTTGTGCGGCGACATCTCGATCGCGGCATCCAGCAGCGGCTTGTATTTCACCACTCGGCCGGGTTCCAGGCCGCAGGAGGCGGAGACAATCACGCGCGGCTTGGCGTCGGCGATGCGGCTGGCGAGCTCGCTGGCGGCGAAACCGCCGAACACGACGGAGTGGATCGCCCCAAGACGGGCGCAGGCGAGCATGGCGATCGCCGCCTCCGGCACCATCGGCATGTAGATCACCACCCGGTCGCCATGCACGACGCCGAGTGCCGCCAATGCGCCGGCGACCTTCTCGGTGCGGGCGAGCAACTGCGAATAGCTGAAGGTTTGCACCAGCCCGGTCATCGCGCTGTCCCAGATCAGCGCCGCCTGCTCGCCGCGTCCGGCGGCAACGTGGCGATCAAGGCAATTCACGCATGTGTTGAGCTTGGCGCCGGCGAACCACCGGCCGAACGGCCCGGTGCCGGCGTCGAACACCGCATCCCACGGCCGGTCCCAGTCGATCCCCGCCGCCGCGTTGGCCCAGTAGTCCTCGGGGGTCGCGAGTGACGCGGCATGAGCGGCCGCATAGGTCATGCCTGTCATCGACGTTCCTCCGGGTCGAAAAGCAAAACGCCGGAGCCAGCATGGCTCCGGCATTGCTTGGTCACGTCAGGGGTTCAGTCGCCGGCGAAGATGTCACGGTCCTTGGTTTCCGGCACGAACAGCAGGCCGATGACGAAGGTCGCCCCGGCGATGACGATCGGATACCACAGCCCGTAGAAGATATCGCCGGTCTGCGCGATCATCGCGAAGGTAGTGGCGGGCAGCAATCCGCCGAACCAGCCATTGCCAACATGGTAGGGCAGCGACATCGACGTATAGCGGATGCGGGTCGGGAACAGCTCGACCAGCGCGGCGGCAATCGGGCCATAGACCATGGTGACCAGCACCATCAGCACCGTCAGCAGCAGCACCAGCGATCCGGTCTGGGCGCGGAACACGTCGAACGGGTTGGACATCTTGGCAACCGTCGGGTTGGTTGCGGACGGATATCCGACCGAGGTCAGCGCCGCCGACAGGCTTTTCGCGAACATCGCTGCCTGCCCCTTGGGATCGGTCGCCTTGGCGGCATCGAACGAGGTCACGGTCTTGTCAGCGATCTGGATCGACGCGATCGTTCCGGTTGGTGCCGGCTGCACGCTGTAGGCGACCGAGGCTTTCGCCAGCGCCGCCTTGGCGAGGTCGCAGCTGTTGGTGAAGGCGGCGACCCCCGCCGGATTGAACTGGAATGAGCAATCGGCAGGGTCGGCGGTTACGACTACCGCCACGTTCTGCTGCGCCGCGTATAGCGCCGGGTTGGCTTCGGCGGTGATCATCCGGAAGATCGGGAAATAGATCAGCGCGGCGATCAGGCAGCCACCCAGGATAATCGGCTTGCGGCCCACTTTATCCGACAGCCAGCCGAACAACACGAAGCCGCCGGTTCCAAGCACCAGCGACCAGGCGATCAGCAGGTTGGCGGTGTAGGAGTCGACCTTGAGGATCGCCGACAGAAAGAATAACGCGTAGAACTGACCGGTGTACCAGACCACGGCTTGACCGGCGACCAGCCCGAACAGCGCCAGTAGGGCCACCTTCGCGTTCTTCCATTGGCCAAATGCCTCGGTCAGCGGCGCCTTGGACTCGGTTCCGTCCTCCTTCATGCGCAGGAAGGCGGGACTTTCGCTCAGTTGCAGCCGGATCCACACGGATATGCCGAGCAGCAGGATCGATAGCAGGAACGGCACGCGCCAACCCCATACCGCGAAGTCGGACCCGGTCGCGGCCTGGGTGAACAGGATGACCAACAGCGACAGGAACAGACCGGCGGTTGCCGTGATTTGAATCCAGCTGGTGTAGAAGCCGCGCCTTCCCTGCGGCGCGTGTTCGGCGACATAGGTCGCCGCACCACCGTATTCGCCGCCGATTGCCAACCCCTGCAGCAGGCGCAGGATGATCAGGATAACCGGCGCCGCCAGTCCGATTTGCTCCGAGGTCGGCATCAGCCCGACCACAAAAGTCGAGGCGCCCATGATCGCGATGGTAATTAGAAAGGTGTATTTGCGCCCAACCAGGTCGCCCAGCCGGCCGAATACCAGTGCGCCGAACGGACGCACCAGGAACCCGGCGGCGAACGCCAGCAGCGCGAAGATGTTGCGGGTGCCTTCGGGAAACTGGGAGAAGAACTTGGCGCCGATGATGGTGGCGAGCGACCCATACAGGTAAAAATCGTACCACTCGAACATGGTACCGAGGGACGAGGCCAGAATTACCTTACGCTCTTCCGGCGTCATCGACCGGTTGGCCGCACCGGAGCGCAGCAGTGTAGCTGAAGCCATCCCCAATCCCCCCCAAAACACACCGCCGTCCGGCTTATTGGCCTGGTACGACACGATGCATAATGCCATGCCACATCTTTTAATAATGGACAAATAATCATTTGTTGCCAAAGCAATGCCGCGATTGCGCCGCATGGTGGTCACCATTACGGGGCCAAATCCACCTGTCCGACAATCCTGCCGGACCGGAGATTTCCCAATGACCAAGCTGTCCCGCTTCTCCCAGGCCGCCGTCCTGATGGCGCCGCTGCTTACCGCCGGGCTGGCGCTGCCGGCCGCCGCCGCGACCCTCGACGTATCGGCGCCGATCACGGCCAACGGCACGGCGCACACCTCCCATCCTGTGCTGCTGCGTCATTCGAAGGCGCCGATCCACACCGTCGCCTCGTCCACCGATGCGACGGCCGTCAAGCCTGGTGCCGTGCCGAATGCCGCGGTGCCCGCGACCGCCTCCGTGCCGGCGCCCGTACCGACCAGGGTGATGCCGGCCATTGCCAAGCCAATGACCACGCCGACGGCGGTTCAGACCCCAGCCATTCCGGCACCCACCGTCACGGCGCCGGTCAAGTCCAACTAGACATGCCATCAGAATGACCGGACCGGGCGTCGCCGCCCGGTCCGGTCATCCACATTCTGGTTATCCCCGATCTGGTCATTTCCGAACTGGCCATTATTGCAACACTTTCCAGTGCCTCACTGCTCACAGCAGAGGAACGAGATCGATGATCCCCAACGGATTTCGCCGCATCGCCCTGGCCCACAGCCTGCTTCCTGCGCCATCCCGGATCTGGATGTCCGGCAACGATCTTCCGGCCGACGGCGACGTCACGGATCGGCCAGGCGTGCTGGCCTCGAACGCTGCCAACGAGGCAATTCGCTCTGGCGATGGCAGATCTGCTTGACGTGCCGACCCCCTCGCCCGATCACTCCGCACGCCTATCTATAGTCTTTCCGCGGAAGATGGTCTGTGCCCATGTTGAATGTTGTCTGCAACCCGTCGCTTGATCACGGTCTCGGTTTCGGATTTGACTTTGCCGGCCTCGCGACGCGTGAGGGCCTTATCCGGCTGGACCGACGTTTCCTTGACGAACTGGCAACCGAGGATCCGGAACTTCATT
>JAYTTA010000012.1:0-2918 GCA_043745345.1 Acetobacteraceae bacterium
CGGATCAATCCCCGCGCGCGAGATCGCGGCCTGGATTGCGGTAGTGCCGAGCGAGGCGGCGGCGACACTGCTGAAGGCGCCGTTGAAACTGCCGACCGGCGTGCGTGCGGCGGAGACGATGACCACGTCATCCATGCTGGCTTCTCCCTGTTCGGGGGCCATCCCCCGGAGCCTGGCAGACTAGTCTTTGCCAGTCCGGGTTGGAAGCGTTGGGGTGGCAGCCAATCCAGCGACGCTGCCCACTAGCCGGAGCGGCTGCTCTGGCCTACCAGACGTGCCGCTTATCAGAAGTGAACGCCAGCTTCAGCGGCGACGACGCAGGACCCCAAAACCGGCCAGGGCGGTGCCTAACACCGCCATGGAGGCAGGCTCCGGAACGCCGACGGGAGCGGCAGCGACAATATAGGCGCGGTCCACCAGGAAGTCCTTCGCCGGAGCACCAAAGGAGTTGAAATCGAACTCCGTGACAAAGTTGCCGTAACTCAGGATGTTGGCGATGCCGCTGTAGTGCGTCCACACACCGGGCGTCAGCGTCGAGGCGGCCACAGCTGAAAACAACGTCGTGCCGGCGATCGCCGCCGACAATGTGGCGTCATTGGCATTTTTGGCGCCGTTGAACGGAACATAAAGATCGAAGCCTACCTCGTAGTTGCCCGCAGTCAGGGCGACGTTTTGGCTGAGGAACTGGTTTGTTGCGGAGTCATCCACGAAATAAGCGGCGTATCCGACCCCGAGATCAGGGCTCCCCGCAGTGAGCGCATCGCGAGGAATCGCTTCGCCGTAGGCACTTCCAGTAGTGCCATCTGTAGCGATGGCGGCGATCGGATTGGAGGCGTAGGTGCCTCCGGTTGTCCATCCGGTAAGGTCGCCAGTGCCAAAGTTGCCGTTTGCAAGGATATTGCCCGCCTGGGCGCCACCCGACAATGTAACAAGAGTAAGCGCGGCTACATTCAAAATTCGAATATTCACGTCAAAGAGCCTTTGTATGATCAACCAGTTGGGTATCGCGTATCACGACAGGAATAGAAAGAAAAATGGAGATTGTTGCCGTTATTTAAATCAGTCACATCTGCGTCGAGTGATTTCAGTCTCCGCCGGAAATCAGATTGCCTTGGAGGGAACCAGGGCTTTTCTGCCGCATCGCCTTGACAGGGGCGTTTCAAGGAGGTGTCCAAATAAACCTTTCGCAACTGCGGTATTCGCCGCATTCTAGCGCGCTAACAAGCTGGTCGAGGAATCCATGTCTGATCCCGTTCGTCAGAGCACCGGCTACCCTCCGGACCAGGGTTCGGAAGGTGCCCCCAAGCCGCCTGTGGTAGTCAAGAAGTACGCCAACCGCCGCCTCTACAACACCGAGAGCTCGTCCTATATCACGCTCGACAATCTGGCCGAGATGGTGCGGCAAGGCCGGGATTTTGTGGTCTACGACGCCAAGACCAGCGAGGACATCACCCGCGGCGTGCTGACCCAGATCATCGTCGACGAGGAGGGCAAGGGCCGAGCCATGCTGCCCACCAAGTTCCTGCGCCAGCTGATCGGCTTCTATGGCAACTCGATGCAGGGACTGGTGCCCAACTACCTCGAACAGGCGATGGGCGCCTTTGCGCAGCAGCAGGAGAAGGTGCGTGTCACGGTGCAGCAAACCGTGGGCAACCTGTTTCCCGGCATCGAGTTTCCCGGCATCGAGGAGGTCAGCCGGCAGAACATGGTGATGATGGAACGGGCACTCAGCCTGTTCAAGCCGTTCTACCGGGCGGGTGAGGCCAGCGATCCGTTAGCGGCAAAGTCGGCCTCGGCTGGTGAGGCCGAACAGCTGGCAGTGCTGCAATCCGAAATTGGACGGTTGCGTCAGCAACTTGAAGCGGCATTGGCGCGTGTTGCTTCGCTGACACAGGATACAGCGGTTAAATCGGGCTCTGCGGTTACACCGATTGCGATTGCTCACGCCGGCGTAAAAGCTAACCGAAAGTAAAATATTTCAACTTTCTGCACTCATCGCCGACTCGTGATGCAATTCTTCCTATGCGCGTGCGTTACGCTCTCACGTCAACCCAAAATTATGTCGGGGAGTGGTGATGGAGCAGGTGAAATACGTGGCTGAGGAAGTCGAGGCGCCGTTGGTGGCGGGCCGGGGTCCGGAACGGCTGTCCGGCTCGGCGGCACTTGCGGATCGCCATGTTGGCAACCGGATTCTTGAACGGCGGATGACCCTGGGTCTGTCTTTGCAGCAGCTCGCAGCCTTGATCGGCGTCACCTACCAGCAGGCGCACAAATACGAACGCGGCATGAACCGGATCACTGCCGGCCGGCTGTACGACATCTCCCATGCGCTCGGCGTTCCGGTCTCGTGGTTCTTCGAGGGGCTTGGTGGCGACGCTAAGCTGCCGGAGGTCTCGCCGCGGCTGCGGATGTCGCTGGAACTGGCGCGCAACTTCGCCGCCATCTCGAACGAGAAGCATCAGGAGGCATTGAGCCAGATGGCCCGCGCCCTGGCCGGACAGCGCCAAACTGAGCCCGAGTAGGTTGCGTCCCCGACCAAGTCTCTGCCCCGGGCGCTGACAACCCGGTGCCGGGTGCCTATCTTTTCTGGACGGCTCATGTTCGGTCCGCCGCGGCCGAGTTCAGGAAAGGAAAATAGCGATGCTTAATCAGATGGCGCCGTTACCGCTGAAGGATCCCAGTCTTTTCCGTCAGGCTAATTGCATCGATGGCAAGTGGGTGCAAGCGGATAGCGGTCTCATGACGGTCGTCGCCAACCCGTCTACCGGCGAAACGGTGGGCGAGGTGCCGGCACTCGGCGCCGCCGAAACGCGCCGCGCGATCGAGGCCGCGTCCCGCGCCCTGCCGGCCTGGCGGGCGATGCTGGCTAAGGACCGTTCGGCGATACTTCGTAAACTGTTCGACCTGATGCTGGCCAA
>JAYTTA010000013.1:0-10799 GCA_043745345.1 Acetobacteraceae bacterium
ACGCCGCTGATAAAGCTGCAACGCGCCTCCGCCGCGACCGGCTGCACGATCCTGGGAAAAGCCGAGTTCATGAACCCGGGCGGCAGCGTCAAGGACCGCGCGGCGCTGGCGATCATCCTGGATGCCGAGGCGCGTGGCGTGCTGGCGCCCGGCGGCACCGTAGTCGAGGGCTCCGCCGGCAACACCGGAATCGGGCTCACCCTGGTCGGCAACGCGCGCGGCTATCGCTCGATCATCGTCATGCCGGACACACAGAGCACGGAAAAAATCGAGTTCCTGCGGATGATCGGCGCCGATCTGCGGCTGGTGCCGGCAAAGCCGTTCCGCGACCCTGGCAACTACGTCCATGTCTCTCGAAGGCTGGCCGAGGAGGTTGGCGGGGTGTGGGCCAACCAGTTCGACAACCTGGCCAACCGGGAGGGCCACCGCGCCACCACGGGGCCGGAGATCTGGGCGCAGACCGCGGGCAGGATCGATGCCTTCACCTGCGCCTGCGGCACCGGCGGCACGCTGGCGGGCGTTGCCATGGCGCTCAAGGAGCGTAACCCGGCGGTACGCATCGTGCTGGCCGACCCGGATGGCAGCGGTCTTTACGGGTGGGTGAAAAGCGGCGATCTAACGGTCGCCGGCAACTCGATCACCGAGGGCATCGGACAGTCGCGAGTGCCGGCGAACCTAGACGGCGCGCCGATCGACGACGCCGAGCGCATCCCAGACAGCGAGGCTCTGCCGCAGATTTTTGATCTGCTGATCCATGAGGGGCTGTCGGTCGGGACCTCGGCCGGGATCAACGTGGCGGCGGCGATCCGGGTGGCGAAGAAAATGGGGCCGGGCCATACCATCGTGACCGTGCTGTGCGACGGTGGGTCGCGCTACCGGTCCAAGCTGTTCAACCTTGATTTTCTCCGCAGCAAGGGCCTGCCGCTGCCCGCGTGGATGGTCAGGTAATCTTCACCGCCAGCCATGCCATGCGGCGTGTTTCCGCCTGGGCGTGAAGCGTGTGCCGGCCGCGCCATTCAACCTGCGTCAGCCTGGCTTTTTTTTGGCGCAAGGTTGGATCGCGCACGAGCGCCGCCAGCGCATCGAACCAGGCTTCCGGCGTGCTGGCGACCAACGGCCCGGCAGCGCCGTCGGCCAGCGAATTCCGGTAGGCCGACACGTCGGAGGCGAGCACCGCAAGGCCGAGCGCCGCGTAGTCCATCACCTTGATCGCCGACTTGGCAGCGTTAAACGGCGTGTCGGCTAAGGGTGCGATGCCGATGTCGAAGTGTTTTTCCGTAATCCAGGCGACGAACCCGGGATAAGATTTCTGGCCATTCGGCGACGGCGCGATGCGGCCGATCCACGGCGGTAGTTGTGCACGATTGGTAAAGCCGATCAGATCAATTCGGATCGCCTCGCCGAATTCGCGATGCAGCCGGTCCAGCGCGGCCGCTACGATGTCGAAATCGATGTCGTGGGTCAGGGTACCCATGCAGAGGATGGACACCGGTTCCTGGCCACTGAGTCTTGGACCACCGGGTCTTGAAAGGTCCCACAATCGTTCGTCAAGTCCGTTCGGGACAACGAGCACATCGCAGCGAACGGCTGCCAAGGCAAGCTTCAGCCCGGGCGTGGACACC
Organism: Acetobacteraceae bacterium; assembly: GCA_043745345.1. Lineage (GTDB taxonomy): Bacteria > Pseudomonadota > Alphaproteobacteria > Acetobacterales > Acetobacteraceae > PALSA-911. The sequence goes on from JAYTTA010000013.1 coordinate 1,623, forward strand.
CAGATGCTGTCTGCATGGCGCAGCATCCGCCCGACGATTTTGGCGCGCGGCTGGAGGATCGCAGCCTCGGGATGATCTTCTGGAATATCGAGCAGGTTGTCGTCGAGGTCGAACAGCAATGCCATGGCATGATCGCGACAATGGCTGGCGATCGCGTCGGCGCTGGCGATGTCGGGGATGGCGTGGCGCTGCGTCGCCAGGATGTCGGCGCGCAGCGTGAGCGCCTCGGCGGGCGTCGCCAGAGTGACGTCGATGCCCTCACCAATCACCGGATGATCGAGCGGCAACAGCAGCCGGATGAAGGCGCATGGCGTCGGCGTGCCGGAGGCGAAACGCTCGGGCACCACGATCACCGACAGCCGGCCGGAACGCCGCAGGTCGGTGATGCCTTCGCCGCGCGATGCCATGGAGTGCCGGACGAGGTAATCGGCTGCATAGAAGTCGGCGATCGCTGGGCGCATGGCGGCGATCGCCGCCCTGCTGCCGGCAAGCGATTGGCCGATGGTTGCGAACAATGCGAGCCACTCGGTTGCCGATGCATCCGCCGGCAGCGTCCAGCTCAGCGGTCGGCTATCGATGCGTTCCGGAAAGGCGCCGATGCGCGATGCCGCGATCGGCAGCCCGGCCTGGAGCGCGGCGCTCAGCGTGTAGCTGTAGGTCTCAGGCCACGGGGAGGGAAACCACATCAGATCGGGTTCCAGCCGGGCCAGCAGGTCAGGTAACTCGGACTCCGCGTAGCGTCCGGTGACATGAAGGCGGCTGGTCTGTTCCGGGTCGAGCGGCGTTTCGGTATTCCCGATCAGGTGAAACTCGATCTCATCGGGCGCCGCACCCAACACCGCGAGCACGGTCACAAGACCCTTGTGTGGCGCCAGCACGCCGACCACCGCGATCCGCATCGGCGCCGATGGTGGTTTCGGCTGCAACATCGGCCATGGCCCGGCTTTAACCGGCTCGTGCGGCACGACAATCGCGCGCGCCGCCAGGCCATGCCCAGACAGCCGGTCGCGCACGTCCCGGCTTGGGCAGATCACCCGTTCAGCTTCCAGAAGCATCCAGCGATGCGCCGCGCGCCAGGTCAGGATGTCGGTGGCGCCGTGGCTCGGCCGTGCGGCGATGCAGGCGTTGCAGCCGGCGGGGCCCGGATCGCCGCAGAACTTCGCGCCAGGAAACGGCAGCATTACGGTCTGCGGGCAGATCGAAAAATAATCGTGCACGGTAAAGTCGAACGGCACCGCCAGAGCACGGACCAGGGTCCGCAGCGCCGGGCCAGCCTCCATCGCGTGATGGATGTGAACCCTCGACACGCCGAAACCCGCCAGCAACGGCATAAGCTCGGGCAGCCGGTCATCGGCGAGTTCGACCGGCGCATAGTGCGGCATCGCCGGCACGGAAAGTGCCACCCCACGCCGGGTGCCGCGGAGAACTAGGCAGTTGGCCCGGCCATCAAGGGCGCCGATCAGCCCATCGACGTGCCGGCTGATGCCGCCGCCAAGCGAATGGGTGACGAACAGGATCGTCGGCAACAGCGGGTCGGCAAAGGCCGGCGCCGGCACCAACGTTGAGATATCGAACGGCTCGGTCGGCCATCCCAACGCCGCGCCGATGCGCAGGTGGTGGTGCAGCGGGCTAGCGGCCGCCTCCGGGTGCTGGCTTGAATACCAGGGCGCATCGAAGCCTGGGTTCGGCGCCAGGCCGCGCGCGATGCCGAGGTGAAGGTAGTGCAGGATGGCGCCGCCCGGCACTAAGGACGCATCCGGATTGCGTCCAAGATACCAGCGTGCGTCGAAATGCGGGTTTGGATCGCGGTTCTCATCGATGCCGAACGCCAGATAATGCACCAGCGGGTCAACGCCGGCGGCAGCGATCTCGGGATAGGCGGAGGCATAGAATACCGGATCGAACAGCAACGCGATGGCGTGGACGGGGTAGGCCGACATCACGCCGCAGCCGGCGTTTTTTCCGCGGTCGCAAACAGCCCGATATTGGCGTCACCCCAGGTTTTCAGCGCGCCCAGCACCGGCTCCAGGCTGCGCCCGAGCGGTGACAGGCTGTATTCGACCTTGGGCGGCACCTGGGCATAGACCTTCCGCACCACCAGGCCGTCGGCCTCCAGCTCGCGCAGCTGGTTGGTCAGCATACGCTGCGTGACCGACGGCACCCGCCGGCGGATTTCGTTGAACCGCGCGGTGCCGCCGAACAGGTGGTACAGGATCACGCATTTCCACTTGCCGTCGATCAGGCTGACCACCGCCTCGACCGGGCAACCCGGATTGCAGTCGAGCCTGGAGTGGCGGAGCTGGACCATGACGGTATCCTTTTAGGCACTATGTGCGGAATATGTGCGTACTAGCCGGGGATGCTAATCGGTCCCACCCTCAGGTCCTAGTCAAACGGAGAAGACAGATGCGTGCGATCGGCTACCAACAGCCCGGCGGCATTGACCGCAAGGAAGCCCTGATCGACATCGAGCAGCCGATGCCGGTTGCCGAGGGCCGCGACATCCTGGTCGAGGTCCGGGCGGTGTCGGTCAACCCGGTCGACGTCAAGCGCCGGGCCAACGCCCTGCCTGATCCCGGAACCTGGAAGGTGCTGGGTTGGGACGCCGCGGGCAGGGTCACGGCGGTCGGACCCGACGTCACGCTGTTTCGCCCGGGCGACGAGGTATTCTACGCCGGGGCGATCGGCCGGCCCGGCACCAACAGTCAATTCCACCTCGTCGATGAGCGCATCGTCGGTTACAAGCCGAAAACGCTCGACTGGGCCGCCGCCGCCGCCATCCCGCTGACCGCGATCACCGCGTGGGAGATGCTGTTCGACCGGCTGGACGTCCGCAAGCCGGTGCCTGGCGCCGCAAACGCCATCGTCATCGTCGGCGGCGCCGGCGGCGTTGGCTCGATCGCCATCCAGATCGCCCGTGCGCTCACCGACCTCATTGTCATCGCCACCGCCTCCCGCCCCGAGACGACTGCCTGGGTGCGCGAGATGGGCGCGCACCACGTGATCGACCATTCGCAGCCGCTGGCGGCCCAGGTCGCCGCACTCGGCATCGGCGCCCCGGCCTTCGTGTTCCTGACCACCCAGACCGACAGGCATCTGGGCGAGGTCGCCGAACTGATCGCGCCGCAGGGCCGATTCGGCTTCATCGACGAGCCGACCACGCTCGACATCGCCATGTTCAAGAGCAAGTCGCTGTCGATCCATCAGGAGCTGATGTTCACCCGGTCGATCTTCGGCACCGCCGACATGGCCGAGCAGGGCAAGCTGCTGAACGAGGTTTCCCGCCTTGTCGACGACGGCGTGCTGCGCACCACGATGACCGACCGCCTGTCGCCAATCAATGCCGCTAACCTGAAGCGGGTCCATGCGATGATCGAGAGCGGCCGGACGCGGGGGAAGATCGTGTTGGAGGGATTTTGAGGGGAAGCCAGCATGGGGCTCCGCCCCAAACCCCGCCGGGGTAGCGCCCCGGTGCGCCTAGCTTAAGGTAGGGCTTCAGAGAGGCGACTGCCCCTTTGCGGGTTTGGGCGTAGCAGGCAAAGGTTTCGACTGACCTGTTTAGGCCAGTTGGAATGCCTGCGGAGGGAAAGCCCAAGCTTTCTGCCTATGGCGTCAGGTTCAACGCGGTAGCACGAGAAGCTCTGTCACCCCATCCCCCAGCAGCCGGCGCAGGTCGGCAATCGCCATGGCGATGCAGCCCTCGGTCGGCGCGTAGTCCGGCCGCGCGACGTGCAGAAAGATCGCCGAGCCTTGGCCGCGCACGACCGGCGCGTCGTTCCAGCCGAGCACCGCGATCAGGTCATAGACGTCGTCATTCCGACACAGCACCTCGTGCCGGCCGTCATGCGGCAGCCGCACCATCCGGTTGTAGTCGGCGTGATAAGGGTCGTCGCACCAGCCATCGTCGGGAGCCAGGGGCTCGATCGGTATAACGGCTTGGGGCCGGGCGATTCGGTCGGCGCGATACAGCACCCGGCGCAGGGGTAAAACACCTTCCGGCGTGGCCTTGTCGCCCTCCTGCTTGTGCAGCTTGACTCCGCCACGACCGGTTGCGGCGCGGAAAACCTGGCGGTCCCACGTCACCTGACCGTCCGGATGCAGTGTGGCTTGCATGGGAATTAGTCCAGCAAGTGGCCGAAGCGCCTGGCCTTGGTCGCCAGGTACTCGTCGTTGATCCCGTTCGGGGCGAACGAGTGCGCCTCGCGCCCGTCGATCCGCACCCCGCAGGCGGCCAGCGCCGCCATCTTGTCGGGATTGTTGGTCAGCAGCCGGATGCGGTTGATGCCGAGGCCCTCCAGCATCGTCGCGGCAATCCTGTAGTTGCGCTCATCGGCACCCCAGCCAAGGGCGCGGTTTGCATCGACCGTATCCAGACCACGATCCTGCAGCGCGTAGGCGCGCAGCTTGTTGACCAGGCCGATGCCGCGGCCTTCCTGCGCCAGATACAGCAACACGCCGCAACCTTCCTCGCCCATGCGCGCGATCGCGCCGTGCAGCTGCTGACCGCAGTCGCAGCGTAGACTGCCAAGCAGGTCGCCCGTAAAACACTCGGAATGCAATCGGACCAGCGGGGAGACGGCATTCTCGGGCCGGCCGACCAGGATGGCCAGGTGCTCGATACCGGCATCGGGGGCGCGGAAGGCCCGGATGCGGCACTCCCCCGCCGATTGCAGCGGCACGATGGCCTCGGCGACGCCGTGCAGCCCGGGCACAGAGATTTCCGGGTAAGCCAGCACGTCAGCCTCGGCGACACTTAGCAGGCCGCGCCGTTCGGCACGCATCGCGGCGTCGGCCCCGGCCGGCGCCACCAGCACAGCCGGCAGCAGTCGGGCCAGCTTGACCAGCGCCAGCACCGCGGCGGCGGCCGGCGGGATGGCGACCTGGCGCGGCGGGTCAGGTAGCATCTGCTCGATGGTCGGATCGGCCAGGGCACGCAGCATCTCGGGCGCCAGCATCCGATCCGACAGTCTTAGCGCAATCGCCGGCAGGGCCGGATCGACCGCCTGGTTGAGCACTGAGGCCGCGCGTACTGGCGACATCAGCATCACTGGGGGACCGGCGGCGACGTCGGAGAAATCCCGCAGGCCAGATGCCCCGGCTGTATCCGCCGGCAGCAACACCAGCGGCGCCGGCCCGGTCAGCAGTACCGGCGTGCCCCGCCGAAGTTCCGACATCGCCCGATGAACAAGCCGTAGGCGCATGGTTTCGCTGTCTATTATCGACGAAGATGCCTCATTCGCCACCAACATGGCGGTTGTCCCACCCCGGGAAGCCGGACTGACAACCAGATTAGATCGTGACTTGGACATTTCGTTCATCGATTCTCGATCAGGTCCACTTTGGCGGGGTTGCGAGCCCACCCTTTCACGAACCCACCACAGCCATCGGTCTTTGTCACTATACAGACCCTGATCCCGGTGCGGCCTGACAGATGTGGCGGCCAGCCCGGCATTCGTGGCAATGCTCACGAAAGAGTGAGCCCTTGTTTACACGTCGAGGTGATCGAAACGGCTACCTGAGACGTTAACTTATCGAAGCAATATCGCCGGACGTGATGTCTCGCGGTCCGTAGAACGTGACATGAATCACTCCACCCATTACGCAGGTGGTGTGAACATGCCACCATGCAACTGTGAGGGAATTCGTAATGCCAGGCGAGCGGCCCATCCTGATCGTCGATGACGACCAGGCGTTACGTTCCACGCTGGTGGATCTTCTAACGGCTGGCGCTGAGTTCACCGCGGCGGAGGCCGCCTCGGTGGCTGAGGCCGAGCGGGCGATGGGTGCCCGCGACGCGCGTTTCGATGCCATCATTCTGGATGTCAGCCTGCCGGACGGGGATGGCCGAGACCTTTGCGCGCGGTGGCGCAAGCAGGGGATCAAGGTTCCGATCATCATCCTGACCGGCTCCGACGAGGAGAAGGACGTTGTGCGCGGCCTCGATTCGGGCGCCAACGACTACATCGCCAAGCCGTTCCGGTTGGCCGAACTGCTGGCGCGGGTGCGCGCGCAGCTGCGGATCTTCGAGAACAGCGAGGACGCGGTCTTCACCATCGGGCCCTACATGTTCCGGCCCTCGGCCAAGTTGCTGGCCGAGCCGAACAAAAACCGGCGCATCCGGCTGACCGAGAAGGAAGCCGCGATTCTCAAATACCTGTATCGCGCTGGCGCGAGGCCGGTTGCCCGCCAGGTGCTGCTGAACGAGGTCTGGGGCTACAACGCCGCCGTTACCACCCACACTCTTGAGACCCACATCTATCGGCTGCGCCAGAAGATCGAACCGGATCCGTCCAACGCGCGGCTGCTGCTGACCGAGGGCGGCGGCTACCGGCTGGACCCGGAGGGCGTGCCGGCGGCAGCCTGAGGCGTCCGTCGCTACTTTTTCTGCATCCGTTTTAGCGCGTGGCCGATCATCCGGGTCGGCTCGTCATCCTCGAACGCACGCGCGAAGCAGGAGATGCCGGCCTGGATGGCGGCTGCCGGCATCAATTCTTCCCATTGCCGGATAAGCGCCTTCTGCAGCCGCACGGCCTTCGGTCCGGCATCGAGGATGGAGGCGACCAGCGTCTCGACCGCATCGTCCAATTCCGCTGCCGGCACCATTTCCTCAATCAGGCCCCAAGCCATGGCCTTGGCGGCAGAGATAATGTCGCCGGTCAGCAGCAGCTGGCGGGTGCGGCCCCAGCCGATAAGCTGCGGCAGCAGGGCCGCCTCGACCACCGAGGGCAGGCCAATCTTGACCTCCGGCATGCCGAAGATCGCGTTTTCAGACGCGAGGCGCATGTCGCAGGCCGCAGCGAGCTCCAGGCCGGCACCTAGCACATAGCCCTGAATGCGGGCGATCACCGGCACCGGGCATCTGCGCATCGCGTCGCAGGCGAGGTGGACTCCAGTGATAAAGGCGGCAGCGCTGCCGGCGTTGATTGCGAACAGGTCGCGCAAGTCGGCGCCGCCGATGAAGGCGCGGTCGCCCTCGCCGCGCAGCACGACGACGCGGACCTGGTTGTTGGCGCTGACTTTAGCCATGGCGGCGATTAGCGCCTGCTGCACGGCGATCGACAGCGCGTTTAGCTTGGCGGCATTGCGGATGGTGACCAGCGCCACGCCACGCGTGTCGATCTGGCAACCAACCCATTCCCGTTCGGTCAAAATCGTCGCCTCCGATCTGGTTCCGCAATGGTGATGGACAAAGCCATCCGCGAAATTTACCGTGACAAACAACTACAAAGCCGCATCGGGAACAACCCGGCGGGACCATTGAGGAGCGCTTCATGCTGAATGGCGGATTTCGTTTCGCGGCCGCCATGGTTGGCGTCATGTTGGGCTCAGGTGCAATGGCTGCGGAGCCGCACCACTACAGCTTCGGCTACGACCAGCCGCATACCACCGCCTACGGCATCGCCGCCGACATCTTCGCCAAGGTTCTGGCGGAGAAAAGCGGCGGCTCGATGCTCATCGACCAGTTCCCCGGCGCGCAGCTCGGCCAGGAGCCACAGATGCTGCAGAAGATCCGCACCGGGGACATCGACTTCATCTTCAGCGCGACGGCCAACGCGGCGACGCTAAGCCCGCAATCGGGCGTGCTTTCGATCCACTTCCTGTTCCGCTCGGAGGAGCATCTTGCCCGCGCGGTCGGCGATCCGGCGCTGGTGGCAGCGGTGCGGGAGATGTTCGCCGACACGGTCAAGGACGCGCACGTGCTGACGCTAATCACGATCGGCCTGCGCGACCTGTATGGAAAAAAGGAAATCCACGGGTTCGAAGATATCAAGGGCCTGAAGATCCGGGTTCAGGCGACGCCGACGGAGGATGCGATGTTCCCCGCCTACGGCGCGCAGGTGGTTCATATGCCATTCGGCAACGTTTACACGTCGATCCAGACCGGGGTCGTGGACATGGCCGAGAATGGGGTCAACGTCTACGACAGCAACAAGCATTATGAAGTGGCGCCGGTGATGTCGATGACCCAGCACGAGGCCAACTGCAACCTGCTGTGGATCAGCGGCAAGCTGTGGGGCTCGCTGACACCGGAGCAGCAACAGTGGGTGCAGGACGCGGCCGACGAGGTGTCGCGGACCGAGCCTAAGCTCGCGATCGAACTGGAACACAAGTCGCAGGCGAAACTGGAAAAGCTCGGCGTCAAGTTTGTCACCAACGTCGACAAAGCCGGGTTCCAGAAGATTGCGGCGCCGCTGCAGGACCAGATCGCCGCCGGGCTCGGCCCGCACGCCGTCAAAATCCTGGGTCTCGCGCGAAACATCCAGTAGTCGGCGGCCTGCCCTACCCATGACGCCGATCGTTCTCGAAAGCGACCGCCACCTCAAATGGCGTGCACTCGACCGGCTTGAATGGACGCTGATGGCGCTGGGCGGGCTATGCTTGGCGTGTTTTGCCCTGTCCGTGTTCTTCGACGTGGTAACGCGGGAGTTCGGGCATCCGTGGCTGTGGCTGCAGGAAGTGACGGCGACTTTCTTTACCTATGGCATCTTCATCGGCACTGCCGTGGCAACGCGGCGCGCCGACCACCTTTATCTATCGGCGCTGACCGAGGCGATGACCGGCCGGGTCCGGATCGTGTTCGAGGTGTTCAACCGCGGCGTGGTCGGCGCGGTCGGGCTGTGCATGGTGGTGTTCGGCTGGCAGAATTTCTTGTCCGGGTTCGGCAGTTTCCGGATGCCGAGCATGACGCCGATCGCGTCGTTGTACGCAGCCATTCCGTTAAGCGGCGCGCTGGTGGCGCTGTTCAGTCTGGAGCAGATCGTCAATGGTTTACGCCATGGCTTTGAACGCAAAGTGCTTGGTGATGCAGGTCCAGGGGCGCTTCCCCTGGCGGGTCCAGGGCAGAGCCTTGGCCTGCCTTCCTGACGATGGGAACTCTACCCAACAGCGTAATCCTGTCGATCATGACGGTGCTATTTCTGACCTTGGGCTACCTGGGTGTGCCAGTGGCGTTCGCGCTGATCGCCGGAGTGGTCGTCGGCACGATGTTCACGCCGATCACGTTGCAATCGATGATGGGCCAGCTGTTTAACGGGATCGACAGCGAGGCGCTGATGGCGATTCCCTTTTTCCTTCTCGTCGGCGAGTTGATGACCTCGGCCAACGTGGTGATCCGCATCGCCGATCTGTCACAGGCGCTGGTCGGCCATATCCGCGGCGGGCTGGCGCAGGTGACGA
>JAYTTA010000014.1:0-10765 GCA_043745345.1 Acetobacteraceae bacterium
CTGCGCAAGTTCCAGCGCTCCAACCAGTCGACCTGCATCAATCAGCGTCCACTGGTGACGGTCGGCGACAGCGTCAACTCCGGCGACATCATCGCCGACGGTCCCTCGACGGAGCTCGGCGATCTGGCGCTGGGCCGCAACGTGCTGTGCGCGTTCATGCCGTGGAATGGCTACAACTTCGAGGATTCCATCCTCATCAGCGAGCGTATCGCCCGCGACGACGTGTTCACCTCGATCCATATCGAGGAATTCGAGGTGATGGCCCGCGACACCAAGCTGGGCCAGGAGGAAATCACCCGCGACATCCCCAATGTCGGCGAGGAAGCGCTTAAAAGCCTTGACGAGGCCGGCATCGTTTATGTCGGCGCCGAAGTGAACCCGGGCGACATCCTGGTCGGCAAGGTGACGCCGAAGGGCGAAAGCCCGATGACGCCGGAGGAAAAGCTGCTGCGCGCGATCTTCGGCGAGAAGGCGTCGGATGTTCGCGACACCTCTCTCAAGCTGCCGCCCGGCGTCACCGGCACCATCGTCGATGTCCGGGTGTTCAGCCGCCGCGGCGTCGATAAGGACGAGCGCGCGATGGCGATCGAGCGGTCGGAGATCGAGCGGCTGGCCAAGGACCGCGACGACGAGCGCGCCATCCAGGAGCGCAGTTTTCTTAACCGTATGCGCGAGAAGCTGCTCAACCGGAAGGCCTCCGCCGGCTTCAAGGGCATCAAGGCCGGCACCGAGATCACCGAGGACGTGCTGTCTGAGCATGTCCGCGGCACCTGGCGCCATATCGGGGTGCAGGACGATGTGGTCATGGCCGAGATCGAGGTCTTGAAGCGCGAATACGATGCTGCCGTAGCGCGTCTACAGGCGCGGTTCGATGGCAAGGTCGAGAAGCTGCAGCGCGGCGACGAACTGCCGCCCGGTGTGATGAAAATGGTAAAGGTGTTCATCGCAGTGAAGCGCAAGCTGCAGCCTGGAGACAAGATGGCCGGCCGCCACGGCAACAAGGGTGTGGTCTCGCGCGTCGTCCCCGTCGAGGATATGCCGTTCCTTGAGGACGGCACCTCCGTCGACATCGTGCTCAATCCGCTTGGCGTTCCAAGCCGGATGAATGTTGGGCAGATCCTGGAAACCCATCTCGGCTGGGCCTGCGCCACGCTCGGTAAGCAGGTCGGTGTAATGGTCGAGGAATACCGCCGTACGGGGGCAATGCGGGACGAGTTGCTGAAGCGCCTGGAGGAGATTTACGGCGAAAAAGTTTACGCCGACCAGATCGCCACCATGAGCAACGAGCAGCTGATCGAGTTGTGCGACAACCTTAAGAAGGGCATCCCGATCGCGACCCCGGTGTTTGATGGCGCCCGCATGTCTGACATCGAGGGCATGCTGACCCGTGCCGGCCTGCATACTTCTGGCCAGGTTATCTTGACAGATGGTCGAACGGGCGAGCCGTTCGAGCGCCGCGTCACTGTCGGCTACATCTACATGCTGAAGCTGCACCATTTGGTCGACGATAAGATCCACGCTCGTTCGATCGGGCCCTACAGCTTGGTCACCCAGCAGCCGCTGGGCGGCAAGGCGCAGTTCGGCGGCCAGCGCTTCGGCGAGATGGAGGTCTGGGCGCTTGAGGCCTACGGCGCCGCCTACACGCTGCAGGAGATGCTGACGGTGAAGTCCGACGACGTGTCTGGACGCACCAAGGTCTACGAGGCGATCGTGCGCGAGCAGGATAACTTCGAGGCCGGCATTCCTGAGAGCTTCAACGTGTTGGTCAAGGAATTGAAATCCCTCGGCCTGAACGTCGAGCTGGATAGCAACGCTAGCTAGGAAGGCCAGGGCTCTGCCCCGGACCCGCCAAGGGACTGGTTGCCTTGGAACCCTCGGAATGGGTTCTAAGGGCTAGCTCTTAGCGGGGTCCCCTCTTCCAAAGGGATGGGGACAGAGCCCCAGTCTTCTTTCTTCTCCTCTTTCGGAGTAAAGACATGAATGAGTTAATGAAGATCCTGGGCCAGGCCGGTGCGGTCGCGACCTTTGATCAGATCAAAATCCAGATGGCCAGCCCGGAGCAAATCCGTAGCTGGTCTTACGGCGAGATCAAGAAGCCGGAAACCATCAACTACCGCACCTTCAAGCCGGAGCGGGACGGGCTGTTCTGTGCCCGCATCTTCGGCCCGATCAAGGACTACGAGTGCCTTTGCGGCAAGTACAAGCGGATGAAGTTCCGCGGCATCATCTGCGAGAAGTGCGGCGTCGAAGTAACGCTGGCCAAGGTACGCCGCGAGCGTATGGGCCATATCGAACTCGCCTCGCCGGTCGCGCATATCTGGTTCCTGAAGTCGCTACCGAGCCGGATCGGCCTGATGGTCGATCTGACCTTGAAGGAGCTTGAGAAGATCCTGTATTTCGAGAGCTATGTGGTGCTGGAGCCGGGTCTGACCGACCTCAAGCTGCATCAACTGCTTAACGAAGATCAGATGGCGGCCAAGCAGGACGAGTTCGGCGAGGACGCGTTCCGTGCCGCCATCGGCGCCGAGGCGATTAAGGGCATCCTGCGCGACATCGACATCGATGCCGACAAGGTGCGGCTGCGCGCTGAGCTCAAGGAAACCAACAGCGAGGCCAAGCGCAAGAAGCTGGTCAAGCGGCTGAAGCTGATCGAGGCGTTCGGCGAAAGCGGCGCCCGCCCGGAGTGGATGATCTTGGACGTGGTACCGGTCATTCCGCCGGAGTTACGCCCGCTGGTGCCGCTCGACGGCGGAAGGTTCGCGACCTCCGACCTGAACGATCTGTACCGCCGGGTGATCAACCGCAACAACCGGCTGAAGCGGCTAATCGAGCTGCGCGCGCCGGACATCATCGTGCGCAACGAGAAGCGCATGTTGCAGGAGAGCGTTGACGCGCTGTTCGACAACGGCCGTCGCGGCCGCGCCATCACCGGCGCCAACAAGCGGCCGCTGAAGTCGCTGTCCGACATGCTGAAGGGCAAGCAGGGTCGGTTCCGCCAGAACCTGCTCGGCAAGCGCGTCGATTACTCGGGGCGGTCGGTGATCGTGGTCGGGCCGGAGTTGAAGTTGCACCAGTGCGGCCTGCCAAAGAAGATGGCGTTGGAGCTGTTCAAGCCGTTCATCTACTCAAAGCTTGAGAAGTACGGCCATGCCACCACCATCAAGGCGGCCAAGCGGATGGTGGAAAAGGAGCGTCCCGAGGTCTGGGATATCCTGGAGGAGGTCATCCGCGAGCATCCGGTGATGCTCAACCGTGCGCCGACCCTGCACCGGCTCGGCATCCAGGCGTTCGAGCCGGTGCTGATCGAGGGCAAGGCGATCCAGCTGCATCCGCTGGTCTGCACCGCGTTCAACGCCGATTTCGATGGCGACCAGATGGCAGTTCACGTGCCGCTGTCGCTGGAGGCGCAGCTAGAAGCCCGCGTGCTGATGATGTCGACCAACAACATCCTCAGCCCGGCCAATGGCAAGCCGATCATCGTGCCGAGCCAGGACATCGTGCTCGGCATCTACTATCTTTCCCTTGAGACGCCAGAATTCCGTGCCACTGAGGAAAAGGACGCGCCCGCGTTCCATAACATGGGCGAGATCGAGCACGCGCTGTTTGCCAAAAGCGTAACCCTGCACACAAAGATCCGCGCGCGGTATCACACCATCGACGCGCAGGGTAAGCCGGTGCAGATGCTGATCACGACCACGCCTGGCCGGATGATGATCGCGCAGGTGCTGCCGAAGCACCCCAACGTGCCGTTCTCTCTGCTCAACAAGCAGCTGACTAAGAAGAATGTCTCCGACGTCATCGATGCCGTCTACCGACATTGCGGGCAGAAGGAATGCGTGCTGTTCGCCGACCGGCTGATGGGCATCGGCTTCGCCAACGCGGCCAAGGCCGGCATCTCGTTCGGCAAGGACGACCTCATCATCCCTGAGACCAAGGGCGCCATGATCAACGCCACCCAGGGCGAGGTGAAGGAGTTCGAGCAGCAGTACCAGGACGGGCTGATTACCGCCGGCGAGCGCTACAACAAGGTGGTGGACGCTTGGTCGCGCTGCACCGAGGAAGTCGCCAGCGCGATGATGAAGGAGATCAGCAAGCAGGAGATCGGCACGCCGACCAACGCGGTCTGGATGATGTCGCATTCCGGCGCGCGCGGCTCACCGGCGCAGATGCGCCAGTTGGCCGGTATGCGCGGGCTGATGGCCAAGCCGTCCGGCGAGATCATCGAGCAGCCGATCATCGCCAACTTCAAGGAAGGCCTGTCCGTTCTTGAGTACTTCAACTCCACCCATGGCGCCCGCAAGGGACTGGCCGACACGGCGTTGAAGACCGCCAACTCCGGCTACCTGACCCGCCGCCTGGTCGATGTTGCGCAGGATTGCATCATCGTCGAGGAGGATTGCGGCACCGAGCGTGGCCTGAGCGTGCGCGCGGTGATGGATGGCGGCGAGGTCGTCGCCAGCCTGTCGGAACGAACCCTTGGCCGCACCACGGCGGAGGACGTGCTCGATCCGATCACCGGCAAGGTCATCGTGCCGCGCAACACGCTGATCGAGGAGATCGAGGCCGAGATCATTGAGAACTCCGGCGTCGAGGGCCTGCAGATCCGCTCGGTGCTGACCTGCGAATCCAAAGTCGGTGTCTGCGGCGCCTGCTACGGCCGCGATCTGGCCCGCGGCACGACGGTCAACATCGGCGAGGCGGTCGGCGTCATCGCCGCGCAGTCGATCGGCGAGCCAGGCACCCAGCTAACCATGCGCACCTTCCATATCGGCGGCGCGGCCCAGCGCGGCGCCGAGGTATCGAGCGTCGAGGCCAGCCATGAGGGCTCGGTCTCGGTCAAGAACCGCAACGTCGTGCTGAACAGCCAGGGCACGCCGGTGGTCATGTCGCGCAACTGCGAGATCGTCCTGGTCGATGACAAGCAGCGCGAGCGTGCACGCTTCCGGGTGCCGTACGGATCGCGGCTGCTGGTCGATGAGGGTGCCGGCGTGACGCGCGGCCAGAAGCTGGCCGAGTGGGACCCATACACCCTACCGATCATCACCGAGTTCGGCGGCAAGGTCGAATACCTCGATCTGATCGAAGGCATCACTCTGGTCGAACGGATGGACGAGGTCACCGGGCTCACGTCCAAGGTGGTGGTCGACTACAAGCAGGCCTCCAAAGGCGTCGATCTGCGGCCGCGTTTGCAGCTCAAGGACGCCAAAGGCGAGGTGCTGCGGCTGCCGAACAACACCGATGCGCGCTATTTCCTGCAGCCCGACTCGATTCTCTCGGTCGAAAATGGCGCCCAGGTGGCGATGGGCGACGTGTTGGCGCGAATTCCCCGCGAAGGCAGCAAGACCCGCGACATCACCGGCGGCCTGCCGCGCGTCGCCGAATTGTTCGAGGCGAGGCGACCGAAGGACCATGCCGTCATCGCCGAGAACGATGGCCGCGTCGAGTTCGGCAAGGACTACAAGGCCAAGCGTCGCATCATCGTCAAGAACGACGATACCGGCGAGGAGACCGAGTATCTGATCCAGAAGGGCAAGCATGTCTCGGTGCAGGAGGGCGATTTCGTGCGGCGTGGCGACCCATTGGTCGATGGCCCGCGCGTGCCGCACGACATTCTCAAGGTGCTCGGCGTCGAGGCGCTTTCGGACTACCTGGTCAACGAGATCCAGGACGTTTACCGGCTACAGGGCGTGAAGATCAACGACAAGCATATCGAGGTGATCTGCCGCCAGATGCTGCAGAAGGTCGAGATCATGGATCCAGGCGACACGACCTATCTCGCCGGGGAACAGGTCGACCGGATGGAGTTCGACCGCGAGAACGCCAAACTCGCCAAGGACGACCGTCCCGCGGTGGCGATGCCGGTGCTTCAGGGCATCACCAAGGCGTCGCTGCAGACCCACAGCTTCATCTCGGCGGCATCTTTCCAGGAGACCACGCGGGTGCTCACCGAAGCGGCAACGGCCGGCAAAGTGGATAATCTGATGGGCCTGAAAGAAAACGTCATTGTCGGCCGGCTGATCCCGGCCGGGACGGGCGCCGTGATGAACCGGCTGCGGGCTATCGCCGCTGGGCGTGACGCGAGGACGCTGACGTTGGGCAAATTGCCTGCGCTCAGCAACACCGAAGCCGCAGAGTAGGATACAGGCCGGGAGCGCGAGTTCCCGGCCTATTTTTCGCCTAGCGAAGTAACCAAGGCTATGGCTCTACCATGTACCCGCTAAGGGTGAGCCCTTAGAGTCCTTTACTTAAGTACTGCGGGTCCAGGGGCGCTGCCCTGGCGGGTTTCGGCATAGGTTTCGACTGCTGCCCTCGGCAATTGGAATGCCCACGGAGGGATAGTTTAATCTTACTATTTTGCTAATTACGCTTTGCGCCATAGGCATAAAACCACATACCCGCTTGACTCGCCGAAACCTCCGGCATAGTTTCCGCCCCCTCAACCGACCCATGTTTGGGAAGGCGGAAGTTTCGCAGACACCAAGGCTAGCGGCGCCGTCTCCGGCGATTTCCCGGAAGGCTAAGGCCGCAAGCAGGTAGCACCCGATAATGGGCTTGTCCCGTTGCGTCGGGTTTCATCTGTGCGACGTTGAGACCGAATTTCGTGCGCGGCCGATTGTGGCTTCGCGGACCATGGATGAGAAAGAGGCTCTATGCCGACCATCAACCAGCTGATCGCCCAGGGGCGTGAGCCGCAGAAGACCCGGAACAAGGTGCCGGCGCTGCAGGGCTGCCCACAAAAGCGCGGTGTCTGCACGCGCGTTTATACCACTACCCCAAAGAAACCGAACTCGGCGCTGCGTAAGGTCGCCAAGGTTCGGCTGACCAACGGCTACGAGGTGGTGAGCTATATTCCGGGCGAGGGTCACAACCTTCAGGAGCACAGCGTCGTGTTAATCCGCGGCGGTCGCGTGAAGGATCTTCCCGGCGTTCGCTACCACATCCTGCGTGGCGTGCTGGATACTCAGGGCCTGCCCAAGCGTCGTCAGCGCCGGTCGCTGTATGGCGCGAAGCGGCCGAAGTAAGGGAAGAGCGGGAAATGAGTCGTCGTCGCCGCGCCGTGAAGCGCGAAATCCTGCCGGACGCCAAGTTCGGCGATGTTATCATTACGCGTTTCATGAATGCATTGATGTATGACGGCAAAAAGTCCGCCGCCGAGGGCATTGTCTACAATGCGCTCGACGTGATGAAGAAGCGCGGCGGGGCCGCGGCCGATCCGGTGCGCATGTTCCATGAAGCGCTCGACAACGTGAAGCCGGCAGTGGAAGTTCGTTCGCGCCGCGTCGGCGGCGCCACCTATCAAGTGCCGGTCGAGGTTCGCACCGAGCGTCGTCAGGCTCTGGCAATACGGTGGATCATTGACGCATCGCGCAAGCGCGGTGAGCACACGATGGAGGAGCGGCTGTCGAATGAGTTGCTCGATGCGGTCAACAACCGCGGCACCGCCGTGAAGAAGCGCGAGGACACCCACCGTATGGCCGAAGCCAACAAGGCCTTCAGCCACTATCGCTGGTAACGGATTAACTCGACCTGAAGCGGCTCCCAACCGGGAACTACGGAGAAGACGACGATGGGTAAAAGTAAGTTCCAGCGGACCAAGCCGCACTGCAATATCGGCACGATCGGCCATGTCGATCATGGTAAGACTTCCT
Organism: Acetobacteraceae bacterium; assembly: GCA_043745345.1. Taxonomy (GTDB): domain Bacteria; phylum Pseudomonadota; class Alphaproteobacteria; order Acetobacterales; family Acetobacteraceae; genus PALSA-911. Next base: position 7,650 of record JAYTTA010000014.1, read on the forward strand.
TGACTGCCGCCATCACCAAAATCCTGGCGAAGTCGGGCGGGGCGGTTTACACGGCCTATGACCAGATCGACAAGGCGCCGGAGGAGCGCGCCCGCGGCATCACGATTTCGACTGCGCATGTCGAGTACGAGACCGCCAATCGCCACTATGCGCACGTCGATTGCCCGGGTCACGCCGACTACGTAAAGAATATGATCACGGGCGCGGCTCAGATGGATGGTGGCATTCTGGTGGTGTCAGCCGCCGACGGTCCGATGCCGCAGACCCGTGAGCACATTCTGCTGGCCCGCCAGGTTGGTGTGCCGGCCCTGGTCGTTTTCCTGAACAAGGTCGACATGGTCGACGATCCCGAACTGCTTGAGCTCGTGGAAATGGAAGTTCGTGAGCTATTGTCTTCCTACCAGTTCCCCGGCGATGACATTCCGATCATCAAGGGCTCGGCGCTATGCGCGCTGGAAGACCGCAATCCTGAAATCGGTGAGCAGGCGGTACTTGAACTGATGGCGGCAGTAGATGCCTACATTCCGCAACCTGAGCGGGCGATGGATCGTCCATTCCTGATGCCGATCGAAGATGTCTTTTCCATCTCCGGCCGAGGCACGGTTGTCACGGGCCGTATTGAGCGGGGCGTTGTGAATGTTGGTGACGAAGTGGAAATCGTCGGCATCAAGGACACCGTGAAGACCATCGTCACGGGTGTCGAGATGTTCCGCAAGTTGCTGGACCGTGGCGAGGCAGGCGACAATGTCGGCGCGCTGCTGCGCGGCACCAAGCGCGACGACGTCGAGCGCGGTCAGGTTCTGGCAAAGCCGGGCTCGATCACGCCGCACAAAAAGTTCAAGGCCGAGGCTTACGTGCTGACGAAGGAGGAGGGTGGTCGTCACACTCCGTTCTTCACCAACTATCGTCCGCAGTTCTACTTCCGTACCACCGACGTTACCGGCGTGGTTCAGTTGCCCGAAGGCACCGAAATGGTAATGCCAGGCGACAACGTGTCGATGGATGTTGAGCTGATCCAACCGATTGCTATGGACGAGGGCCTGCGCTTTGCGATCCGCGAGGGTGGCCGCACCGTCGGCGCCGGCGTTGTCGCCAGCATCTCCGCCTAAAGCCTGCCGCTGACTGCCCCCGGCGCTTCGGTGCCGAGGTTGCTCATCGAACGACCCTATCGGCTAGCCGCTTGCCGCCTCGCTTCGGGCGCGAATATGGAATTTTGGAACGATGGATAATCAGAACATCCGCATTCGCCTCAAGGCGTACGATCACCGGGTGCTGGACAACAGCACCAAAGAAATCGTCAACACCGCTAAACGGACTGGCGCGCGGGTGCGTGGTCCGATTCCGTTGCCGACCCATATCGAGCGGTTCACAGTCAACCGGTCGCCCCACGTCGACAAGAAAAGCCGTGAGCAGTTCGAGATACGCACCCATCGTCGGCTGCTCGACATCGTCGAGCCGACGCCGCAGACGGTGGATGCACTGATGAAGCTTGATCTTGCCGCCGGTGTCGATGTCGAGATCAAGCTGTAAGCAGAAGACTGGATCGAGAACTGTTATGCGCACCGGATTGCTGGCTAAAAAGTTGGGTATGTCGCGGATTTTCCGTGACGATGGTACCCATGTTCCCGTGACCATTCTGCATCTTGACGATGTCCGGGTGGTATCCACCCGCACCGCCGAGCGTGATGGCTACAACGCGATCCAGCTCGGCTGGGGACGCGCCAAGGTCAAGAACGTGACTAAGCCGAACAAGGGCCATTTCGCCGCGGCCAAGGTTGAGCCGACCCTGAAAATGGTCGAGTTCCATGTCGCAGAGGACGCACTGTTGGAGCCGGGTACTGGCCTGTCGGCGGCGCATTTTGTCGCTGGCCAGAAAGTCGATGTCTGCGGCACATCAAAGGGCAAGGGGTTTGCCGGCGGTATGAAGCGGTGGAACTTCTCCGGGCTTGAGGCCAGCCATGGTGTCTCAGTCAGTCATCGCAGCCTGGGCTCGACGGGCAACCGCCAGGACCCAGGCAAGACTTTCAAGAATAAGAAGATGCCGGGCCATCTCGGCGCCGAGCGGGTGACGACACAGAACCTGGAAATCGCCGCGGTCGATGTAGAGAAGGGCCTTATTCTGGTTAAGGGTGCCATCCCCGGCGCCAAGGGCGGCTACGTCATGGTGACAGACGCGATCAAACGCGCGCGACATGTGGATGCGCCGTATCCGGCCGGTTTGATGGCGCTCCCAATAGCGGCTGAGCCGGTAGCTGCTGAGCCGGTGGCTGTCGAACCTGCCGCCGAAGCGCCGCAGGTTTAGGAATATTCCGATGCAGATGAACGTTATTACATTGGATAATGGTACGGCGGGTTCGGTCGAGCTGCCGGACGATATCTTCGCCGTCATGCCGCGCCCCGACATCATGGCGCGCGTGGTCAGCTGGCAGCTGTCGAAGCGCCGTGCCGGCACGCATAAGGTTAAGGGCCTGGGCGAGGTTTCGGGCACGACAAAGAAGCCATACAAGCAGAAGGGCACCGGCAACGCCCGCCAGGGCAGCCTGCGCGCGCCACAGTTTCGCGGCGGCGGCGCGGTGCACGGTCCGGTGGTGCGCGACCATGGTTTCGACCTGCCGAAGAAGATCCGGCGGCTTGGACTGATCTCTGCGCTGTCGCAGAAGCAGGCCGAGGGCAAGCTCGTGGTGCTGGATGCCGCGACCTCCGGCCGTAAGACCAAGGACCTGGCCGCGAAGCTGAAGGTGCTGGGCTGGAAGTCGGTGCTGATTGTTGATGCGACGGTGCACGAGGATTTCTCGTTCGCCAGCCGCAACCTTCGCTACATCGACGTGCTGCCGACATTGGGCGCTAACGTCTATGACATCCTCAACCATGACCTGCTCGCCATCACCAGCGCTGGGCTTGAGACACTGAAGGCGCGTCTCGCCCAGGGTGCCGCCGCCGAGGGAGAGGCCGCATGAGCGACGCGGTTGTAGCCACCAAGGCAAAGGCGGAGCCAAAGCGGAAGAAGGTGCTGTCGCGCGAGGCGATGTATCAGATCATCCGGGCGCCGCTGATCACCGAGAAGGCGACCTTGCTGTCCGAGAAAGGACAAATAGTTTTCCGCGTGGCAATCGACG
>JAYTTA010000015.1:0-10754 GCA_043745345.1 Acetobacteraceae bacterium
GTCATCCGCGATGCCTTGCCGACCTTCACGACACAGGACTGCGCCAACTACTTCACCGCAACCGGGTATGAGCCAGACTGATCGGATTCCGCTCTAGCGTGCATGGATGACCCACGTTCCACGAATCTTCGCTCCCGCCTGGCTTCGACTGTTATGGGTGGCTTGTCCCACCGTGCCGCGGCCGAGCGCTTTGGCGTGTCGGCGGCCAGCGCTGGCGTCCCGCCGTCCCGCCCAAGTATTGGAAGACGACGAGGTTTACCGGGGTACTGCGCCTGGGCGGCATGACCGCCCCTCACTCCTTGGTCGCTCGCCCTCATGACGGTCGGAGGTTGGCCCCCCCCCCCCCCCGCCGGCTCTCCCTTCGCCGGATCGTCGGCCAAGACTTGTCCCTGCGGATCGTTTTTGGCGGAGCCATCCGCCGGCGGGTCGGCCCGGGCTGTGGTAGGGACTACCTTCGGGATAGAAATATTTGGTGTCTTCTGCTGGGATCAAAGCCGCATCGGCTCGGCCGGCGGATCCTGGGGTACCGGGATCGGCATCGGCGGCTCCTCGACCGGAATTTCCTCGTCGGGATCAGGCGGTTCCGGCGGCTGACCAGGTGGCAGCGGCGGATCGCTTTCCGTGTCTTCTTCTATCGGGCGCATGGGAAAAATACGTCTCAGGCGTTCAGGAGTTCCGAGTCGGCGGGCTAGGCGGGGCGCATGCGGTGCATATTCATCGGCTTCGCCGTCATCACGACCTGGGATTTCTGATTGAGCACCTCGATCAGCGCGCGGATCATACCGCGATCGGATTTCGACCGTGACGGCACCGCCTCCAATACCGTGACGCGCACCCGCAGCGTGTCGCCGGGGCGCACCGGGCGGGTCCAGCGCAGCTCGTCGATGCCGGGCGAGGGCAGACCGCCCTTGGGCAGATAGTGCTCGGCGAACAGCCGCATCATCAGGCCGGCGGTATGCCAGCCGCTGGCGATCAGCCCGCCGAACTCGCCGGCCGCCGCCGATGCGGGATCGACGTGCATATCCTGCGGGTCGAATTTTTTGGCGAACTCCAATATCTCCGCTTCAGTGACGGCGGCTTCGCCGAACTCGAACACGGCGCCCAAGGGATAGTCGTCATAGTAACGCTGCGAAGCCGGTGGAAGTTGGGCGGACATGGTTCTACCTAACGGATGCATTCCAGGGCGTCCCCTGGCGGGGTATGAGGCAGAGCCCCATTGCTCACTGACTAAATGCCCGCCGCCGGACTCGAACCGGCACGCCCAAACAGGCTGCGGATTTTAAGTCCGCTGCGTCTACCATTCCGCCAGGCAGGCCTAGGTCACGCTTTAACCACGGCGCAAGCAATGTCCAGTGCCCGGCGCAACAGGGTATCGCTGGCTTCGGGCGTGCGGAAGGCGCTGTGGGCGGAGAGCGTCACGTTTTCCAGCGTCGTCAGCACGTGTCCGGGCGGTAACGGCTCGGTCTCGAACACGTCCAGCCCGGCATGGAAGATGGCGCCGGAGCGGAGTGCCGCGACCAGCGCTGCCTCCTCGATCAGCGCGCCGCGGGCGGTGTTGATCAGGATCACGCCCGGTCGCAGCCGTGCCAGCCGCGCGGCGTCGAGGAAGGCACGGGTTTCGTCGGTCAGCAGCAGATGCAGACTGAGCACGTGGCTGGCGGCGAGCACCGTATCGATGTTCAGGAACTCGACACCGGGATTGATTTTCGGCGTACGGTTCCAGGCGATCACCTTCATGCCGGCACCAAGGGCAATCCGGGCCACCTGCTCGGCGATGCCGCCGAAGCCGACCAGCCCCAACGTCTTGCCTTCCAGCTGCACGCCCTCTGTGCGGGTCCAGACGCCGGCGCGCAGATCACGGTCCATGCGCGCCAGCCCGCGGGCCGCCGCCCACATCAGGGCGATCGCGTGCTCGGCTACCGCGATGTCGCCGTAACCCCTGATGGTGTGCACCTTGATGCCGAGTTCTTGCAACTCTTTCGGGTTCATGTAGCTGTGCGCGCCGGTGCCTAGAAAGATCACATGCTTAAGGTCACGGCATAGCGCCATCGCATCCGTCGGCAACGTCGTGTGATCGTTGAGCATGAAATGGTAGCCGGCCAGCAGCCCTGGCAGAGCTTCCGGGGAAATGTCTTCTTGCTCATTGACATCGATCGGCGGATCGCCTGGCTGACGGTTGGCCGAATAGACACTAGCCAAGGCATCCACGGCGTCTATGAACAGGCCCTTCATGGTCGTTCTCCCAAAATAGCAAGGTTGGGCTCTGCCCAAACCCGCCAGGAGAAGCGCTCCTGGACCCGCCTGATTAAGGGATGGATTCTAAGGGCTTGCCCTTAGCGGGGTCCAGGGGCAGAGCCCTTGGCCTTTCTTGATGGACAACAAATGCCCCATCCATTGCCCGCCATAGCAATACCTGTTCGCCGGTGGCGTTGGCTGTCGCGGCTGATGATCGCCGGGATCTGGGCGGCGCTGGCGCTCGGCCTCGTTCTGCTGTGGTTCGCGCGCGACCTGCCGCGGCCTGAGTCAGCACTCGACGCGGTCCGGCGCCCGAGCCTGACCCTGCAGGATCGAACCGGGAAAACCTTCTCGACGTTCGGCGATATTGTCGGCGATCCGCTGCATCTCGCTGACATGCCGTCCTATCTGCCAGCGGCGGCGGTGGCGGTCGAGGATCATCGTTTCTGGCACCATCCTGGCATTGACGCGATCGGCTTGGCACGTGCCGTGTGGACCAACCTGCGCGCCGGCCGTGTAGTGCAGGGTGGCTCCACCATCACTCAGCAGGTCGCCAAGAACCTGTTCCTGACCAATGCACGGACCTTCCGGCGCAAGGTACAGGAGCTGATGCTGACCGTGTGGTTGGAGCGCAGTTTCACCAAGCGCGAGATCCTGGAGATATGGCTGAACCGGGTCTATCTCGGTTCCGGCGCCTGGGGCATGGATGCGGCGGCGCGGATGTATTTCGGCGTCACGGCACGGCGGGTGACGTTATGGCAGGCAGCGGTGCTGGCGGGGCTGCCGCGGGCACCGTCGCGGTTCAACCCGCGCACCAGCCCAGAGGCCGCGGCAGCGCGTGGGCGCGACGTGCTGGCAGCGATGGTCGCGTCGGAAATCATCACCGCCGAGCAGGCGCGCGTGGCCGCTAGCCAGATGGCGTTCGGCCCACCGCCGGTCGCACCCGGCTGGTATGCCGACTGGGTGGCCGACCAGGCGCAGTCCGCGATGCCCGCCAACGCCGACGCGGTGGTGCGAACAACTTTGGATCCGCGCGTGCAGGACCTTGCCCAGTCCAGGCTCGACGCCATTCTCGGCGGTCCGGGAATTTTGGCGCGGGCGACCCAGGGCGCGGTTGTCGTGCTGGATAGCGCAACCGGCGCGGTGCGCGCGATGGTCGGCGGCCGGGACTACCGCCACGGCCCGTTCAACCGCGCGGTCTCGGCGCGCCGTCAGCCAGGATCGGCGTTCAAGCCATTCGTTTGGCTGGCCGCGCTGGAGGCCGGGGTTCGGCCCGACGATCGGGTGCAGGATGCCCCAATCCGCATCGGCACCTGGAGCCCGTTGAATTTCGAGCGCGGCTTCGCCGGCGACATCAGCGTCGAGGACGCGCTGGCTGACTCCGTCAACACGGTGTCGGTGCGACTGATGCAACAGGCTGGCGGGCCGCACGCGGTGACCACGATCGCGCATCGGCTGGGCCTGGCCGACCCGTTTTCCGAGCACCCGTCGATCGCGCTCGGCACCGGCGAAGTCGGGTTACTGGAGCTCGCCGCCGCCTATGGTGCGTTCTTCAACGGCGGCCATCGGGTGACGGCTTACGGCGTCGATACGGTGCGCGCCGGTGGCCAGACGACGGCGGCGGCACGGGCTGCATCGCCAGCGGTGATCAACCCCGACCTTGCGGCGATGATGGTGCGCATGATGGGCGCCGTGGTGTCGCGCGGCACCGGGCGGGCGGCGGCGGTATTGGGCCGATCGGTCGCGGGCAAGACCGGGACGACTCAGGATTTCCGCGACGCCTGGTTTATCGGCGGCGTCGGCGGCGTCGTAATCGGGGTATGGGTCGGCAATGACGACAACCAGCCGATGAACAACGTCCAGGGCGGCGGCCTGCCCGCCCGTCTGTTCCACGACATCGCCGTGGGTTTGCGCTAGCTCAGCCTATGCGCATCAGTCGGGAGGCATGGAGGCGCAGCCAGGGCACGGCGCCGGCTCGATGCGGCGTCAACTCCGCGACCAGAGCCCAGAAATGCGGTCCGTGGTTCATATGGCGTAGATGCGCGACCTCGTGCGCCGCCACATAATCCTGTACAAAACCCGGCGTTAGGATCAGGCGCCAGCTGAAAGCCAGGCTGCCGTCCGGCGCGCAGCTGCCCCACCGGCTGCTGGTGTCCTTGACCGTGATCCGGCTGGCGCGCAGCCCGGCCGGCCAGGCTTTCTCGGCGACCAGCGCCGACAGCCGCCTTCGGGCCAGGTCGCGCAAGAAATCATGGGTGCGCCGGGCGAGGAAGTCGGCATGGCCGGTTATCACCAGCTCTCCGGCCTGAAGGCTCGGCCCGGTGCACAGCTCCGGCGCATGGCGCAGCCGGTGGTCAATGCCGTCGATCGGCACGATGGCGCCATCGACGAAAGGCACCGCGCCTGGCAAGGCGCGCAGCCGGTCGGCAACCCATCCGACATGGCTATTGAGCAAGGCTAGCCCGGCTCGGCGGCTGGCCCGCAGCGGCAGGGTGACGACAATGCCTCCGTCGCGCGGGTCGATCCGCAGGCTGACGCGCCGGGCCCGCGCGCTGCGCCGCCATTCGACTAGGATCGGCCCAGTCGGCAACGCCAACATCTCGGGTGGTGGAACCGGCATCGGCGAAGGCGGCAAGTTCGCTTACGCCGCCTCTGCCAGAATAATCCCGCAGCCATCCATCGCCGCCTGAATTTTTTCGACGTCCTCGGCAGAAAGTTTCAAATGCGGCGGGCGGATGTTGGTCCATGCGGCGTCACCGGTATGGCGTGCCTTGAGCGCTTTCAGGCCCGGGATCAAAGGCACCGAGGTCACAGCGCTGCGGGTGGATGTCAGCATAACCTGCGCCGCGTCGCCCTTGGCATTGTCCCAATTGGCATAAACCTCGGCGGCGATGGCGCAGTTGACGTTGGCGGCGGCGGTGATGCAGCCGGCGCCGTTTGCGCGGAGCAGTCTCTGCAACAGACTGTCGTCGCCGGCATAGACCTCGAACCCATCTTTGGCGAAGTTATCGGCATAGCCACGCGTGTTAGCCCAGTCGCCACTGCTGTCTTTTATTCCGGCGAACACGCCGGGATAGGCCGTCAGCAGCCGGCCGATCAGGTCGATGCCGAACGGCACCGCCGACTGCGCCGGGAAATGATACAGGTAGATCTTGATGCCGCCACCGACCCGCTGCACGACCTCGGAAAAATAGGCGAACAGCCCATCGTCGCTTGGATTTTTGTAGAAGAACGGCGGCAGCAGCAATGCGCCGCGACAGCCCAATGCCGCCGCCGCGCGGGTCAGCTTGACGGTGTCGGTCAGGGCCGGGGTACCGGTGCCGGGCATCAGCTTGGCCGCCGGAATGCCGAGCCCGGCGAGACCCTGCATGGTCTCGATCCGCTCCTCGATGCCGATGCTGTTGGCCTCGCCGGTTGTGCCGAGAACGCCGAGCCCGTTGCAGCCGTTGGCCAGCAGCCAGCGGCAATGCGCCGCCATACGCTCGAGGTCGATCGACAGGTCGTCGCGCATCGGGGTCAGCACGGCGGCGTTGACACCGCCATAGAGTGCGTTCCGCAACATCGTCCTACTCCGTTCTGGTGGCGCGCCTGGGTCGTGCCGACCGCGGGGTCTTGCCCGGCCAATCGACGATGTGATGTTCGAGCGGCCCGGCCTCGCGCTCGTCGATGGCTCGGCCGGCGACTGACACGCCGGCGGTATGCACGGTGTCCGGATCGCCCGACACGAGCGGGTGCCACCAGGCGAGGTCCCGCCCTTCGGCCACACGGCGATAGGCGCAGGACGGCGGCAGCCAGTCGATCTGGTCGAGCACCGTCGGGGTCAAATTGATGCAGTCGGGCACCTTGGCGCGGCGGTTGGCGTAGTCGCCGCACTTCGAGGTGCAGAGGTCGAGTAGCCGGCAGGCGACATTGGTGTAGGCGAGGTCGCCGGTCTCGTCGAAGCGTAGCTTATGCAGGCAGCACCGGCCGCAGCCGTCGCACAGCGATTCCCATTCGTCCCGGCTCATAGAGGCGAGGCTTTTAACCTTCCAGAATGGGGAATCGTCAGGCATGGGTCAATCTAGCGCGGCATTTGTCTTGAGCGATACAGGTAGAAAGATCGGGGCTCTGGCCTGAACCCCGCCCGGCTAGGGCCTAACCTTCCTAAAGCCTACCGTGGCAATGCTTGAACTTCTTCCCCGAACCACACGGGCATAAAGCATTACGCGGGCTTTGCCGCCAGGTCGCCGGATCGTTTGGGTCCACCGCCTCAGCCCGCACCGGCAGCGGAGCCAGGCCGCCCCCGGCGGCGAGCGGTGCCGGCTGACCGTATTCGGCCATTGCCATCTCCGGCATGGCGTGGTTCTCGAACGTACGGGTGAAGTCAGGTTCAGGCAGCTCCGGCGGTGCCAGCTCGACGCGCGACAGCATGGTCGTCACGCGCTCCTTCAGTTCGTCGAGCATGGCATTGAACAGCGCGAAGGCCTCGCTTTTGTACTCGTTGAGCGGGTCGCGCTGGCCGTAAGCGCGCAGGCCGATGCCCTGGCGAAGGTGATCCAGCGCCAGCAGATGCTCCTTCCACACCGCGTCGAGCGTTTGCAGCAGCAGCGATTTCTCGATGTAACGCATCAGCTCGGGGCCAAGATTGGCTGCCTTGGCCGCCATCATGCTGTCGGCCGCGGCCTCGATCCGCTCTCGGAGCGCGGTCTCGTCGATGCCCTCCTCGTGGCCCCATTCGGCCACCGGCAGGGTGACGTTCAGCATCCGGCCGACGTCGTCGGCGAGTTCAGCAAGCTCCCACTGCTCAGACAATGCCTTGGCGGGAATGCGCCGCGCCACCACAGCGTGCAGCACCTCCCCGCGCATTTCTGCCACCGTCTCGGCGACGTCATCGGCGCGCATGAACTCGCGGCGTTGCGCGTAGACCTCGCGACGTTGCGCATTCATCACGTCATCGTATTTCAGCACATTCTTGCGGGTGTCGAAGTTGCGCGCCTCGACCTTCTTCTGTGCTTTTTCCAGTGCCTTGTTGATCCACGGGTGAACGATCGCCTCGCCCTCCTTGAGGCCAAGGCGCGATAACATGCCGCCCATCCGGTCGGAGCCGAAGATGCGCATTAGGTCGTCTTCGAGCGACAGGAAGAAGCGCGAGCCGCCGGGATCGCCCTGGCGTCCGGCGCGGCCGCGCAGCTGGTTGTCGATGCGCCGGCTCTCATGGCGCTCGGTGCCGATCACCAGCAGCCCACCGGAGGCTTTCACCGCATCGTGGTTGCTCGCCACCTCGGCGCGAATCCGCGCCTCGCGTGCCTCATGCAGACCCGTGTCGGAAATGGCGGAAATCTCCGTCTTGACCCGCATCTCGACGTTGCCGCCGAGCTTTATGTCGGTGCCGCGGCCGGCCATGTTGGTGGCGATGGTGATGGCGCCGGGTGCCCCGGCCTGCGACACGATGGTCGCCTCCTGCTCATGGAAGCGCGCGTTCAGCACCGCGTGCGGCACCTTCTTCTTATTCAGCAGCGCGCTGATGGTCTCGGACTTTTCGATGCTCGTGGTGCCGACCAGCACCGGCTGGCCGCGCATGCGGGCCTCTTCGATCAGGGTCGCCACCGCCTCGTATTTCTCGCCGGCCGAGCGGTAGACCTCATCGTCCTGATCCTTGCGGGTGACGGGCACGTTGGTCGGGATTTCCAGCACCTCAAGCTTGTAGATTTCGGCGAACTCGTCGGCCTCGGTCATCGCCGTGCCGGTCATGCCGGCGAGCTTGGGATACAGCCGAAAATAGTTCTGGAAGGTGATCGACGCCAGGGTCTGGTTCTCGGCCTGGACGCTGACGCCCTCCTTGGCCTCAAGCGCTTGGTGCAGCCCGTCAGAGTAGCGCCGCCCCTCCATCATGCGGCCGGTGAACTCGTCAATCAGGATCACTTTGTCGTCGCGCACGATATAATCGACGTCGCGGGTGAACAGCGTGTTGGCGCGCAACGACTGCTGCACATGGTGCACGACCGAGACGTTGAAGATGTCATAGAGGTTGCCCTCGGTGATGATCCCGACCTCCTTCAGCATGTCCTCGACCCGCTCCGAGCCCATCTCGGTCATCGAGCAGGTACGGAATTTTTCGTCCTTATCATAGGTCTCAGGATCGACGACGAGCTGCTTCACCACCCCATCCACGCGGCGGTACAAATCAGAAGAGTCTTCGGCAGGGCCTGAGATGATCAGCGGCGTCCGCGCCTCGTCGATCAGGATGCTGTCGACCTCGTCGACAATGGCAAAGGCGAAATCGCGCTGCACCATGTCGTCCAGCCGATACTTCATGTTGTCGCGTAGATAATCAAAGCCGAACTCGTTGTTGGTGCCGTAGGTGATGTCGGAGGCGTAGGCGGCACGGCGCTGCCCATCGTCCAGCCCGTGCACGATGATGCCCGTGGTGAGGCCGAGGAAGCCGTAGATCTGGCCCATCCACTCGGCATCGCGGCGCGCCAGGTAGTCGTTGACAGTCACGACATGGACGCCTCCGCCGGCCAGCGCGTTGAGATAGACGGGCAAGGTGGCGACCAGGGTTTTGCCCTCGCCGGTCTTCATCTCGGCAATCTTGCCGTCATGCAGCACCATGCCGCCGACCATCTGGACGTCGAAATGGCGCTGGCCAAGGACGCGGAATGCTGCCTCGCGCACCACGGCGAAGGCTTCTGGCAAGATGTCGTCAAGCGTCTTGCCGGCCGCCAGCAGACCCTTGAATTCGTTCGTCTTAGCCTGCAGCGCCTCGTCGGAAAGAGCCTGCGTCGCCGGCTCCAGCGCGCTGATTTCCGGCACCCGGCGCTGGTAGGATTTAAGCGATCGGTCGTTGGCGGAGCCGAACAGGGAACGGGCGATACTGCCGAACATGCGAACCTTCAGGGTGGCCGGCGCGCAAGCCGGCAAACAGGGATAAGCCGTTTATAGGCAAATGGATCTGGGTTTGAGATAAGACCGGGGCGACCCCCGGTCAACGTTGTTGCCGCCGCCCGGATCGCGCGCCGGCGGCAACCTTGTCGCCCGCCAGGGCTTCCGCCATTATAAGATGGACTGCACTAGGGGTAACCATGTCGCGTTTCGACCGGATTTCGGCCATCTCGCCTGTTCGTCAGCCAGTGCCTTTTCGTCGATCAGTGATGGCAGCCGCATTTTCCGCACTGCTGCTGAGCGGCACCGCACAGGCTCAGACCGCGCCCGCCACCCCGCCCCCGGGAGCGCCGCCGCCGTCGGCCGGCATCGCACCACCCCCGGCCGATCCGGTGGTGGCGCGCGTCAACGGCAATGACATCCGCCAATCGGACCTTCGCGCCGCCGCCCAGACGATGCCCGACAACGCCCGTGGGGTGCCGCCACAAATGCTGTATCCGATGCTGCTGGAACAGGCGGTGGACGGCCAGGTGCTGCTACTTGCCGCCAAGAAGGCCGGACTCGAGCATGATCCGGCGATCGCCAAGCAGATGGCCGATGCCTCCGACCGCGCCCTGCAAACCGCCATGCTCGGCCGCGAAATCGGTCCGCTGCTGACCGACGAGGCGCTGCGCGCCCGCTATGAGCGCGACATCGCGAGCAAGCCGGGCCAGGAAGAGGTCCATGCCAAGCACATCCTGGTGGCCGACGAGGCGGAGGCCAAGAAGATCGTCGCCGAGCTGAAGAAGGGCGGCGACTTTACCGCGCTGGCCAAGAAATACAGCACCGATCCGGGCGGCGCGCAGGGTGGCGACCTTGGCTTCTTCAAGCGCGAGGAAATGGTGCCGGAATTCGCCGGTGCCGCCTTCGCGATGAAGCCGGGCGAAATCTCGTCCACACCCGTGCATACTCAATTCGGCTACCACGTGATCCAGATGGTAGAGCGCCGCACCGTGGCACCGCAGACTTTCGAGGCGTCGCGCGACGAACTGCGCCAGAAGATCATCCAGGACGGCGTCGCGGCTGTGATCGCGCGCGCCAAGCAGGGCGTACCGATCGAGCTGTTCAACCCGGACGGCTCAGTCGTGACGACACCCGCTGCCCCCGCAAAACCCTGATGGCAAAGATCGCCATGTCTCCGCTGGCAGTGAAGCTGCCGGAGTTGCCGCCGATCGCCGGCGTGCGTCTGGCGGCGGCGGCGGCCGGCATCCGCTACGCCGGCCGCACCGACGTCGTGCTGGCGGAACTGGCGCCTAATACCACCGTCGCCGGCGTGTTCACCTCCAGCCTGTGCCCCGGCGCGCCGATCGACTGGTGCCGGGCCGCGCTGAAGTCGGGCAAGGCGCGTGGCGTGGTGGTCAACGCCGGCAACGCCAACGTGTTCACGGGGAAAGCCGGCAGCGACGCCTGCACCGTTACCGCCCGCGCGGCGGCGCAGCTGCTCGGCTGCCCTGCGAAGCAGATCTTTCTCGCCTCGACCGGGGTGATCGGGGAAATCCTGCCATACCAGAAACTGGTTGACGCGCTGCCGGGCCTACATGGCGATCTCGCCGACACCTCGTGGGAAGCAGCGGCCTGCGGCATCATGACGACCGACACGTTTCCAAAAGCCTCCACCC
>JAYTTA010000016.1:0-2887 GCA_043745345.1 Acetobacteraceae bacterium
TGTAGGACGCGTTGACGTCGCCGGCAAACTGCAATGGCCGCCACAACCGGCCCAGATCATGGAACAGCACGCGTGGCGTCTGACGGCCCTAGAGTTCAAGGCACCACGATCTCCTCCGGCGGCGGCCTAGTCGATCGTTATGCGGCCGCCCTCTATTCCCTCGCCGATGACCAGGGCGCGCTCGATACGGCGGTTGCCGAAATGGAGGCGCTCGGCCAGTTGATCGACCAGAGTGCCGATTTTCGTCGGCTGATCCAGTCGCCGCTGATTGACGTCAACCAGGCGCGCCTCGCGGTGTTCGCCGTGCTCGATGCCCAGGGCTTTACCAAGCTGGTGCGCGATTTCGTCGGCGTCATCGCCAACAACCGCCGGCTCAACGTGCTGCGTCAGATCGTGAACGCATTCGCCACGCTGGTCGCGCAGAAGCGCGGTGTCGTCACGGCGCAGGTCGCCTCCGCGACGCCGCTGTCCGACCTCCAGCGCCAGCAGCTCAGCGCGCGGCTGATCGAGGCCGGCTACGGCACCGTCAAGATCCTGGAGCAGGTCGAGCCCGACCTGCTCGGTGGTCTGGTCGTCCGGATCGGCGCTCGCCTTTACGACACCAGTCTGAAATCCCGTCTGCAGCGCCTGCAGTACGCCATGAAGGGAGCCGCGTGATGGAAATCCGTCCCGCCGAAATTTCCGAGATCCTCAAGAAGCAGATCGCCTCGTTCGACACCGAGGCGAACGTCGCCGAGACTGGCCAGGTGCTCAGCGTCGGCGATGGCATTGCGCGCGTGTTCGGCCTGCAGAACGTGATGTCGGGCGAGATGGTCGAGTTCCCGGGTGCCGGCGTGCGCGGCATGGCGCTGAACCTTGAGACAGACAATGTCGGCGTCGTGATCTTCGGCGACGACCGCGCTATCCGCGAGGGCGACACCGTCAGCCGCACCGGCTCGATCGTGGACGTGCCCGTGGGCATGGGCCTGCTCGGCCGCGTGGTCGACGGCCTCGGCAACCCGATCGACGGCAAGGGTCCGGTCACCAACGTCGAGCGCTCGCGCGTCGAAGTGAAGGCGCCAGGCATCATCCCGCGCAAGTCCGTTCACGAGCCGATGCAGACCGGCATCAAGGCGATCGACGCGCTGATCCCGATCGGCCGCGGCCAGCGCGAGCTGATCATCGGCGATCGCCAGACTGGCAAGACGGCCGTCATCATCGACACCATCATCAATCAGAAACTCGCCAATGCCGGCACCGACGAGAGCAAGAAGCTCTATTGTATCTATGTTGCGATTGGCCAGAAGCGCTCGACCGTGGCACAACTGGTCCGCACGCTGGAGGAGAACGGCGCGATGGAGTACTCCATCGTGGTCGCCGCCACCGCCTCCGATCCGGCACCGATGCAGTTCCTGGCGCCATACACCGGCTGCACCATGGGCGAGTATTTCCGCGATAGCGGCAAGCACGCGGTAATCTTCTACGACGACCTTTCCAAGCAGGCCGTCGCCTACCGCCAGATGTCGCTGCTGCTGCGCCGGCCGCCGGGCCGTGAGGCCTATCCCGGCGACGTCTTCTATCTGCATTCCCGCCTGCTGGAGCGCTCGGCCAAGATGTCCGACGCGTTCGGTGCCGGCAGCCTGACAGCGTTGCCAGTGATCGAGACCCAGGCCGGCGACGTTTCCGCCTACATCCCAACCAACGTGATCTCCATCACCGACGGCCAGATCTTTCTTGAGACCGAGCTGTTCTTCCGTGGCATCCGCCCGGCGGTGAACGTTGGTATTTCCGTTTCGCGAGTGGGCTCGGCCGCGCAGATAAAGGCGATGAAGCAGGTCGCCGGACGCATCAAGCTGGAGCTGGCGCAGTATCGCGAGATGGCCGCGTTCTCGCAGTTCGCCTCCGACCTCGACGCCTCGACCCAGCAGCTGCTCGCCCGCGGCTCGCGCCTGACCGAATTGCTGAAGCAGCCGCAGTATCGCCCGGTGCCGATCGAGGAGCAGGTTCTCACCCTGTTCGCCGGCGTGCGCGGCTATCTCGACAAGCTCGATATCGGCCGCGTCGGCGCCTACGAATCGCAGCTGCTGTCGGAGGTCAAAGCCCGCGAGCCGGCGATCCTGAACTCGATCCGCGACGACCGCGAGATCAAGCCGGACGTCGAAAAGTCGCTAATCGCCTTCCTCGACAGTTTCACTAAATCCTTCGCCTGACATGCCAAGCCTGAAGTCGCTCCGCATTCGCATCAACAGCGTCAAGTCGACGCAGAAGATCACCTCCGCCATGAAGATGGTGGCGGCGAGCAAGCTGCGCCGTGCCCAGGCGCAGGCCGAGGCGGCGCGGCCATACGCCGACCGAATGGAGCGGATGCTGGGCGCTTTGGCCCAATCCGTGCTCGGCAGTCCGACCGCGCCACGGATGCTGGCCGGCACCGGCCGCGACCAGGTTCATCTGCTGGTTCCCGTCACCGCCGACCGCGGCTTGGCTGGCGCCTTCAACACCAATATCGGCCGCACCACGCGCTTGCTCGCCCGCCGCCTTGAAGCCGAGGGTAAGACGGTGAAAATCCTGGCCGTGGGTCGTAAAGGCCGGGACTTCCTGCGCCGCGAGTTCGCCGACCGGATCGTCGGCGACATCACCTTCGCCGGCAAGAAGCGGCTCGAGTTCTCAGATGTTGAGGATGTCGCCGGCCGCATCACCGCGATGCTCAACGCCGGCGAGCTTGATGTTTGCACCGTGGTCTATAATCGCTTCCAGTCGGTGATCGCCCAGATACCCACCGAGATGCGACTGATCCCAGCGCCGATGCCCGACAGCGCCGGCGCCCAGCCGGTCACCGCGTCCGGCGCGATCTACGAGTTCGAGCCAGACGAGGAAACCATCCTGGCCCGGCTGCTGCCGCAGAACCTGT
>JAYTTA010000017.1:0-2886 GCA_043745345.1 Acetobacteraceae bacterium
ATGCTGCGCGGCGCCCGGGTCATGATCTCCTCGACGCGGCGCGACAGCAGGTCGGGACCCATGGCCCGGCGCAGGTCGCCATCGGTGACGATACCGGCCAGCCTCCCGTCGGCGTCGATCACCCCCACGCAGCCGAACTGCTTTTCAGTGATAAGCAGCAGTGCCTCGTGCATCGGTGTTCCGCCCACGGTCAGCGGCATGGCCTCGCCGGCATACATCAGATCGCGCACCAGCCGAAGGCGGGAACCTAGCTTGCCGCCGGGGTGGAATTCCCGGAATTCGGCGGCGGAGAAGCCACGGCGGGTGAGCAACGCCACCGCCAGCGCGTCGCCCAGCGCCATCTGCATGGTGGTGCTGGTGGTCGGCGCCAGGCCCATCGGGCAAGCCTCGGCGGCCTTCGGCAGCAGCAGCGCCACGTCTGCGGCACGGGCCAGCGCCGAGTTCTTTTGCGCCGTGATGGCGACCAACGGCAACGCGAACCGACGGCTATGGGCGACCAGGTCGGCCAACTCGACCGTCTCGCCGGAGTTCGACAGTGCCAGCACCGCGTCGCCAGCGACGACCATGCCGAGGTCGCCGTGCGAGGCCTCGGCCGGGTGCACGAATAAGGCGGGCGTCCCCGTCGAGGCGAAGGTGGCGGCGACCTTGCGGGCGATATGGCCAGATTTTCCCATGCCGGAGACCACGACACGCCCGGTGGCGGCAGCCAGGCAGTCGACGGCGGCGGCGAAACTTGCATCGAGAGAGGCCGCCAGCGCTCCGAGACCAGCCGCTTCAGTGATCAGCACCGATCGCGCGACGGCCAGATCGTCGTCATGCGCACGGAGTTGTGGGCGAGCGGGGGTGGCCACGGCAGTCATCCAGGCAGCGATCCTTGTTGGAGGGCGACGCCATCCTGTACGGCACGGAAGCGGTCAGGGTCAATGAAAACGGTTTCCGAAGCATAAATTCCGACAAGAACCGTGCCACGCCATTTTTTCAGTGAGAAAAGATATCCGGATCGTCGTAGCCGAGCCGATCGAGGCGCGTGCGGGCCGGCAGGAAGTGAAAGCAGGCCTCGGCGAGTTCCAGCCGCTTCTCTCGGACAAGCAAGGCTTCGAGCTTTGCCCACAGGGCGTGGAGGTACAGCACGTCGGAGGCGG
This sequence comes from Acetobacteraceae bacterium, assembly GCA_043745345.1. GTDB lineage: Bacteria > Pseudomonadota > Alphaproteobacteria > Acetobacterales > Acetobacteraceae > PALSA-911. Next base: position 1,143 of record JAYTTA010000017.1, read on the forward strand.
CGTAGGCCAGCTGCTCGGGCGTCAACTCGGTGGCGCCCCAGTCGGAGGTCTGCTGCTGCTTCGACAGATCGACACCGACTAGCTCGCGGCAAAGGTCCTTGAGGCCGTGCCGGTCGGTGAAGGTGCGTACCAGCTTGGCCGCGATCTTGGTGCATTTCACGGGGGTCGCATCGACGCCGAGGTAGTGCTGGATGACACCGACATCGAACCGCGCAAAATGCATCAGTTTTGTCACCTTCGGCGAGCCGAGCAGCGCCTTGAGGTTCGGACAGTCGTAGCCGCGGCCGCCTAGCGCCACGGGTATCAGCTGCACCAGATGCGCGGTGCCGTCGCCGGACGACATCTGCACCAGGCAAAGTCGGTCGCGGTGCGGGTTGAGGCCCATTGTCTCAGTGTCCACGGCCACCACCGGGCCCAGCGACATTCCGTCGGGCAGGTCGTGGCGGTGCAGATGAACGGTGCCGTTGGCCATGAAGATGGTGCTCATTGTTCCGGGTTGCCGTTCAGGCGGCAACCGGCTCCGACCAGCAGGGAGTGATGTGCATTGGTGCCCAGGAGAAGACTCGAACTTCCACGACCTTGCGGCCACAGGTACCTGAAACCTGCGCGTCTACCAATTCCGCCACCAGGGCAACCGATGTGTTCCATCCGTGGCCGGAAGACCATGGACGGGCGGGCGATGTACCCCCGGCACCAGGCTTCGTCAACTCATATTGCGCGGGTGCGCTTGAGGATCGGAGCGCGGCCACATATCAAGATGGGAAAGTTACCCGATGGCCAGGAGAGACGGACATGATAACGCGTAGGGTGGTGACAGTGTTCGGCGGCTCCGGCTTCATAGGGCGCTACGTCGTCAAGCGGCTGGCCGAGCAGGGCCACGTCGTGCGGGTGGCGGTGCGCAATTCCGAACGCGCCACCTTCCTCAAGCCGATGGGCGCGGTCGGCCAGGTCGTGCTGCTCGCGGTATCGGTCAACAACGAGGCCGAGGTGCTTCGCGCGGTCGAGGGCGCCGACTGGGTGGTCAACCTGATCGGTATCCTGGCTGAGCGGCGGCCCGGCGATTTCACCCGGCTGCAGACCGAGGGGCCGGCGCGGATCGCCCGGTTGGCGACGGCCAACGGTGTCAGCCGGCTGGTCCATGTTTCCGCGATCGGCGCCGATCCGCGCAGCCAGAGTCTCTATGGGTCGAGCAAGGGCGAGGGCGAGCGCCAGGTTCTTGCCAACTTTCCGGACGCAACGATTCTGCGGCCGTCGATCGTATTCGGGCCGGAGGATCAGTTCTTCAACCGGTTCGCCGAGATGGCCCGGCTACTGCCGTTTCTGCCGGTCATTTCCGGCAGCTCGCGGTTTCAGCCGGTCTATGTCGGCGACGTCGCCGATGCGGTGATGGCCGCGTTGACCTTGAACGGCGTCGGCGGCCAGATCTTCGAGCTTGGCGGTCCGGACATACTGACGATGCGTGAGTTGCTGGCCTCGATCTTACGTATGACCGGACGGGACCGGCCGCTGATCACAATTCCCCCGGCGATTGCCCGGTTGCAGGCGGCAGTGCTGCAGCACGTGCCGGGAAAGCCGCTTACGCCGGATCAGCTGAAGATGCTGGAGACCGATAACGTGGTGGCACCCGGAGCCAAGGGATTGGTCGACCTAGGTCTGGCACCGACGCCGATCGACATGATCGTGCCGAACTACCTTCGACGCTACAAGCAGGGTGGGGGCACCAAACCGGTTTCTCTCGAAGTGT
>JAYTTA010000018.1:0-10641 GCA_043745345.1 Acetobacteraceae bacterium
CCGCCCCGCCCAAGGTCATCGCCGAGCCCAGGGTCGCCGGCGCCAGCTCGAACGTGGCGGCGGTGATGGCGCCGCCGGCAGCCAGCACCAGGCTGTCGGACTGGACCGAGGCCTGATGGCCCGGCGCCCGCACGCTGCCTGCCGCCGCGATCGTGACCCCGGTACCGCCAGGCGTCGCCAGGAACACGTCGCCGGCGACCGTGGAGACGGTGCCGACGACGTTGAGCGCCTGGCCGTTGATCACCGAGATGCCGGTGGTGGCCCTCAGCGGACCGATATTGATGATCTGGTTGACGCCGGTGAACAGCGCGGTGCCGCCCGCCACCACGCCGTCGGTCAGCAGCCCGGCATTGATGCCGCCCAGGCTCGCGTCGATGCTGCCGGCGCTGGTGTCGAGCTGGACCGTGCCGGCGGATGAAATCAGCCCACCCACGGCCAGCGTGATGCCGCCGGGATTGGTCAGGCTGACGCCCGAGCCGGACACCAGGCCGGAGATGCCGAGTATCGGGACCGCGTCGATCAGCGAGATCAGGCCGGACGCCGTGAACGGCCCCAATGTCGAGATGACGTTGGCGCCGGTGAAGGTCGCGGCACCACCCGTCGCCACGCTGTCGTTCAGGATTGCCGCGGTGATCCCGCCGGCGCTGGCGTCGATCGGACCGGACGCGGCGTCCAGCTGCACCGTACCGCCGGGTGCCGAGATCCGCGCGCCGGCGGCCAACGTGATGCCGCCTGGTCCAACCAGCGTCACCGTCGATCCGGCAACCGTCCCCGAGAGGCTGAGCGCCGCGGCCGCGTTGGTCAGCAAAACAACCCCGGACGCGCTGAACGAGCCGAGCCTGTTCACCGCGTTGCCCAAGCCGAAGCTGGCGTTGCCGCTGATGCCGCCGGCGCTGGTGAGCAGGCCAGCGACGAGCTTGCCGCCGGTCTGGGTGACGTTCGACCCGACATGGGCCGTCGTGATGTCGATGGTGCCGGCGCCGACATCGATTATACCGCCGAGCGCAAGCGGCGCGCCGTTGAAAACGGTCAGCCCAGAAGTCGCCAGGCTGCCCAGCGTGCCGATCGCGTTCAGACCGCCGAGCAGGCTGACGCCGCCGGCAACCGTTCCGGAGCCAACCACCGTGGCGGCGGCGATCCCGCCGCCGCCACTCTGGCTGACGCCGCCCGACGTCAGATTGGCCACGGTCAGGGTGCCGGTGGTCAAGGTGGTGGCGTTGAGCGCGATGCCGCCATCCGCCTGCAGCAGGATCGAACTCGTGGCAGCGGTGGTCAGGTTGTCTTTGAGCACGATCCTGCCGAGCGATCCGGCGGTCAGCCCAGCCTGTAGCGTGATCGTGCCGGTGCCGCTGGCGGTGATCGGCGAGCCGGCGCCGATGGTGATGTCGCCGGTGTGGGTTTGCAGCTGCAGGCTGGCATTGGCCTGCAGCGCGATCGGCGTTGCGGCCTGGACCGTGATGCTGTTGGTGGCTTGCAGCAGGATCAACCCGTTCAACGCCGCGATCACCGCCGACGACACCGTCTCGGGCGTGGCGGCATCGGCGAACACGATCTGGTTGTTGGTGGTCAGGGTCGGATCGAAAGTGCCCGCGGCGGACTGGATGACCAGATCCGTCGGGTCGATCAGGATGCTGCCCCGCCTTCCCCGCGGCGCGGCGGCATCGATCGTGCCGGTGAGCGCGAAACCACCGGCGCCTGAAATCTCAACCATGCCGCCATCACCGCCGCGCGGGCCGCCCTTGGCCTCGATCGCGCCGGCCATGCTGGTGGCCTTCGTGCTGAGCACGACCACGCTGCCGCCGTGGCCGCCATCGGTCGCGTTTGCCGTGATCCTGGCGCCGCGCTGTATGAAAGCGACGTCCGCCGTGTGTCTGGCCGCGACCGTCTGCCCGCCCTTGGCACGCGCCAGGGATGTGCCGAGCGCGATCAGGCCGCCCCCTGCCCGGCCGGACGCGTCGATCGTCGCCGTCGCGGCCACCACCACGGCGGCGCTGGCATTGATGCCGATGCGGCCGCCGACGCTGCCGGGCGCCTCGCCGACCGCGGCGATGCTGCCGTCGACGATCACCGAACCGCCGCGGCCCTGCACCAGGATGGTCCCGGGATGACCGCCGACGGTGTTGGCCCGCATCGTGCCGCCAGCCGAGACCAGGTTGGTGACGATCCCGTCCACCGCCTGCGCGGTCAGCACGATGGTGCCACCATCGGCCTGGATGGTGCCGGTGTTGGTGACCAGCGCCAGCACTGGGCGGCCGTCCGGACCGATCGGCGCCGCGTGCACCTGCCGGGTGACATCAATCGACAGCAGGCCGTCGCCGTACAGATCGACCGTGTGCGCCTCGGCGCCGGCCAGCACGACATGGCCCATACGGGCAACGATAGCGCCGTGGTTGGCGACCTGCGGCGCCACCAGTGCTGCCAGCCCGCCCTGGGCCACAGTGATGCTGCCGCGGTTGACGATCCTCGCCCCTGGATTGGGTGCCTGGTCGAACACCATCCGCCCGGCCATGAAGTTCTGGGTCGTGATCCCGGGCGCCGTCACCACCAGGCTGGCGGCGTTGACCTGCGCGCCGTCGTGGAAGATCACGCCGGACTGGTTCTGCAGCACGACCTGGCCGTTAGCGCTGATCCGGCCGGCGATCTGCGACGGATTGGCCGAGATCACCCGGTTCAGCACGATCGCGCTGGCGCTGGGCTGGACGAACGTCACCGACTGGCTGGCGCCGACATCAAAGCTTTTCCAGTCGATCGCGGCGCGCGCGGTGGCCTGCTGGATCGTGGTGTTCGCAGCACCTTGACGGATCAATGCGACGCCGCCGACCACGCTGCCGCCCTGCGGTGCCGCGTTCGCCGCTGGCGGTAGGGCCAGCGCCGAACGCGGCACCGCAAGCACCATCAGACAGGCCGCCTGCAACGCGGTGCCGCGCAGCAGGCCGCCGCGGCTGCAACGCGTCCAGCCGGCAAAGGCGACGACGGTCCTGGGTGCCGTGAGCCGAAGACTCGATTTCATCTCAGAACGATTTCATCTTAGAACCGGGCCAAAACTTGCCAGAAGAAGGCGTTCGATTTGAGTGCGGAAACATTGGCGCCGCTGCCGTTCGGGAACCGGTTCAGGCGGGTGACGCCCTCGAAGTCGAACTCGGTGTATTTGGTGACGTAGAAGCGCGCGCCGGCGCCGACCGAGCGCAGGGTCACGTTGGGATCGCGCGGCACGCTCTCCCAGGTCTGGCCCCAGTCGTAGAAGCCATAGAACTGCGCGCTAAGGTCGATCGGCACGCGCTCGGGCAATGGAATGGGCGTGTTGAACTGAAGCTCGACCGATGCCACCAGCGCGCTGTCGCCGGTCACCTGACCCCAGTAGTAGCCGCGGTTGAAATGTGCCCCACCCAGATAGAACTTCTCCGCCGGCGGCAGGATGTCGCGGCTGTACTGGCCGCCGACCGCCCCTTGCAGCGCCACGCTGCTGTCGTCCCACAGGGTGAAAAGCGTCTGGTTGCGGCTGATCTCGCCATTCACCTTGGTGAAGTTCGGCTTCTCGTTCAGCCGTGCCGCGAGCGCGCTGCCGCGTGGCGAAGCGCCAAGGGCGTCAAGCCCGCGTGAGGCGCGCCCGGAGACGCTGTTGACCGCGCTGCGATCAAAGAAGACCGCGTCCAAAAGCGCGTATTCGGCGCCGAACCGCAGGATGCGCAGGCTGTCGGTGCTGTTCGTCGCCGAGGCGCCGCCGGCCCCGAGGTCTGTCGCGATCCGGCTCTCAAAGCCATCGAAACCACCGAACAGGTTGAGCGTCTGACTGCGCACCCGGATCAGCGGATAGCTCAACAGCCCGCCGAACAATGTGGTGGTGCCGTCATAGCCGATCAGCCGCAGGCTGCCGGTAGGCGTCGCATTGCCCGATCCGGAATAGAGCTTGAGCTTCAGGCCGGAGCTGCCAAGGTAGAACTCGATCGAGGCCTGACCGAAGATCTGCGAGTTGTCGAGCGCGTGGTACAGCGAAAGCTGCGTGCGCTCGCCGTACTCGGTGAACGAATTGAAATTCAGGATCGCCAGCAGCTGTTCCGGCCCGGTCTGCGGAAACGCCCGGTTGTCTGCGGTCAGCAGGCCGCCGACCCGGGCGCGCTCGACATTGGCGATCAGGGTCAGCGCGCCCGGCTCGTCGGCCGAGGGCGACAGGGTCGAGCGCAGGCTGACGCCGGGAACGTCGGAGGCGAGCAGCAGCCAGCGCTCCAGTGAGGCAATGTCGATCGGCTGCGTCTCGGTCAGTCGGTTGAGGAAGCGCAGCACCTGCACGCCAGCCGGCCCGATATCGCCGTCGAGCTTGACCGCGACGATACGGCCCTCGGTGACCTGAAAGCGAAGGTTTCCACGTGTGATCACGGCATCGACCACGGTGTATACGTAGCCGTCGTACCGGTAACGATCGACGATCGCCAGCCGCGCCGTTTCGATGGCGGTTCGCGATATTGCCGGCCCGATCAGCCCCTGCGCCCAAACGGCGGTTTCGGCGGGCGGGTAGGCAGTGGCACCTTCGACCCTCGCGGTTTCAATCGAAATCGGCGCGCCGGGGATTTCCGCGGCGCCCGGCAGCGCCGGCACCTGCAGGCGGGGCGCCACGCTGGGCGGCTGTCGCGGCACCAGTTGCTCGATCGGCGGCCTGAGCCCGGGCAGTGCCGTTTGTGCCTGCGTCCTCTCTGTGGTTGCGGAAATAAGGAACGCAATCAAAAACGATGCCAAGGCAGTATCTACGGAGCTCCATCGCCGCTGACTCTGGCCTGTTCGCGCGGTCGTGCGAAATCGTTTCGCCAAATGTTCTACCTATGCCGGATAACGCAACTACAATAGACTACCATTCCCGGTTCGCAAGAACCTTGGACGCGAACTGGCCAGGCGATACAAAACCTGACCCTTGGTGTGTTGTTGCGGCCCATGCAACCGATCCGGTGTTCTCCGCGAACAAGCTTTTCCCAACTCGGTCCGCCGCGATGCGCCTGAGTTGGCGGGGGGTCGATACACGGGTTACACAAGGCCTTAGCCAGCCCAAAACCGGATCCGGAGACCGCCTTGATTGATTATCCCGCCGAGACCGTTCCGGCCCTGCTTGACCGCGGCAATGCCGCCGGCGGCGCCATCGGCATGCCCGCCCCGCCTGACAAGCCTGCGCGGCGCTGGCTGAGCCATGGCGGCCTCCGCGCGCTGGCGACCCGAACCGTCGCCGACCTCAACGCCGCCGGCATCGGCCGCCACGATCGCGTAGCCATGGTGCTGCCGAACGGTCCCGAGATGGCGGCGTCGTTCCTAGCGATCACCTGCGGAGCCACCACCGCCCCGCTCAATCCGGCCTACAAATCGGACGAATTCGACTTCTATTTATCCGACCTGAATGCCCGCGCGCTCGTCATCGCCGCCGGCATGGACACGCCGGCCCGCGCGGTCGCCGCCGCCCGCGGCATTCCGGTCATCGAAGTCGTAGCCAGCGCCGACATCGCCGGCGAGTTCACCCTGCTCGCGCCCGCCGGCCTCGCCGGACCCGCGCAACACCCCGGCCTCGCAGAAGCCCACGACATCGCGCTGGTGCTGCACACCTCCGGCACCACGTCACGACCAAAGATCGTGCCCCTGAGCCATGCCAACGTGACCGCGTCGGCCTATAATATCGGCCACACCCTGGCGCTGACGCCCGACGACATCTGCCTCAACATCATGCCGCTGTTCCACATTCACGGGCTGATCGCCGCCACCTTGGCCTCGGTCGCCGCCGGTGGCGCGGTTTGCTGCACGCCGGGCTTCAACGCGTTCCGGTTCTTTGCAGCCTTCGACGAAATCCGGCCAAGCTGGTTCACCGCGGTGCCGACAATGCACCAGGCGATCGCGGGCCTTTCCGGCCGTAACCGCGACATCATCGCGCGCGGCCGGCTACGCTTCATCCGGTCCTCCTCCGCCTCGCTGCCGCCCCAGGTCATGGCGTCGGTAGAGCGGGCGTTCGGCGTGCCGGTGATCGAGAGCTACGGCATGACCGAGGCCGCGCACCAGATGGCCTCCAACCCGCTGCCGCCGGCGCCACGGTTTGCCGGATCGGTCGGGATCGCCGCCGGACCCGAAATGGCGGTGATGGCCGAGGACGGCGCCATCCTGCCGGCCGGGTGCCTGGGCGAGATCGTAATCCGTGGCCGCAACGTCACCTCCGGCTACGAGAACAACCCGGCCGCCAATGCGGGCGCCTTCACCGACGGCTGGTTCCGCACCGGCGACCAGGGCATCATCGACGACGCCGGCTACCTTCGTCTGACTGGCCGGCTGAAGGAGCTGATCAACCGCGGCGGGGAGAAAATCAGTCCGGTCGAGGTCGATACTGTGTTGATGGACCACCCCGCCGTGGCCCAGGCGCTGACCTTCGCCCTGCCGCACGACAAGTTGGGCGAGGAGGTCGCCTGCGCCATCGTGCTGGCCGAGGGCGCCAGTGCTACTGACCATGAGCTGCGCGAGTTCGCAGGCGTGCGGCTGGCGGCGTTCAAAGTACCGCGCCGTATTATTTTCCTGGACGAAATCCCCAAGGGCGCCACGGGCAAGCTGATGCGCATCGGGCTGGCCGAGAAGCTCGGCCTGGTCACGCGATGAGAGTCGGAATATTCGGCGCCGGGGCGATCGGCGGGCTGCTTGGCGCCAGGCTCGCACTAGCCGGCAACGACGTCACCTTCATCGCCCGCGGTCCCCATCTAGCAGCCATGCGGGCCGACGGCGTCACGTTGATTTCTGGTGGGCAAACCCTGGTTGCCCGGCCGCGCTGCCTGGCCGATGCGCGCGACGCGGGGATCCAGGATTATGTCTTCGTGACGCTGAAGGCGCATTCACTGCCGGCCGCCGCCGCCGACATCGCCGCCATGATGGGCCCGGATACCGCGCTGGTGACCGGAATCAACGGCGTGCCGTATTGGTATTTCTATGGTGTCGATGGCCCCTGTCGCGACCGGCTCGTCGAAAGCGTCGATCCCGGCGGCGCCCTGTGGAAAATCCTGCCGCCCTCCCAGACGATCGGCTGCGTCGTATACCCGGCCGCCGAGGTGATCCGGCCTGGCGTCATCGAGCATGGCTACGGCGACCGCTTCAGTCTGGGCGAACCTGACGGCAGCCGCTCGCCGCGCATCGAGGCGCTGTCGCGAACCATCATCGCGGCTGGCCTTAAGGCACCGATCAGGCCGCGCATCCGCGACGAGATCTGGGTCAAACTATGGGGCAATCTCGCCTTCAACCCGCTCTCGGCGCTGACGCTCTCCACCCTCGACCGGCTCGCCGGCCAGCCGGAGCTCCGCCACGTCGCGCGCGAAATGATGCGGGAGGCGCAGTCGGTCGCCGAGGCGCTCGGCATCCGCTTCCCGATCGACGTCGACCGCCGCATCGACGGCGCGGCCGAGGTCGGCGCGCACAAGACCTCCATGCTGCAGGACCTGGAGCGCGGCCGGACCCTGGAAACCGACGCCCTGCTCGGCGCCGTGCTGGAACTGGGCGGCATCGTCGGCCAGGAAATGCCGACCTGCCGCATCGTGCTGGCGCTGCTGCGCGAACGGGCGCATCAGGCCGGCAATGGCTGATGCAAACCAGCCATCCGCCACCCACATCGATTTGACGATTGGCACCACCGCCTCTGATCGGCTATGCGGCGTCCCACGACTTTAGGAAAATGCGACGATGAAGGCTTTCGACCCGAAGAATTTCAACGAGCGGCGGGACGCGGCAGTAGCCGCGAAGAAAGCCGCGCTCGAGAAGTTCCGTGCCCAGCCGAAGCCGGACGACCCGGAAGTGCTCGCCCGCATCGCCGAACGCAAGGCGATCAGCGACGCGCGTGAAGCCCGGGCTGCCGAGCGCGAGCTGATCCGCCGCGCCGAAGCCGAGCGTCTGGCCGCCGAGGAAGAGGCCCGCAGGATCGAGCTGGCCGCGATTGAGGCCGCCAAGGCAGCCGAAAAGGCAGCCGAGGCGATCCGGTTGCGGGAGCTTGAGGTCGAACGGAAGAAGGCCCGGGATGCCAAGTATGCGGCCCGAAAGGCCAGAAGATAGGAAGGCTGGGGCTACGCCCGTGACCCCGCCCCCGCCTTCAAGCACTGAGACGCGCCCGGGAGCGCATCCATAAAGTCAGATATCCAGGAACACCGTTTCGTCTACACCCTGTAGCCGAATGTCCACGCGCCACTTCCCGGGCCCATCCGGCTTGGCGATCAACGTGGCACGCCGAGCCGGAGATTCAATCGACGTAAGCAACGGATCGATCGCGTTTAGCGCCTCGCCCTCAAAATAGAACCTCGTGTTGAGCTGACGCATCAGGCCGCGGCCGTGGACACAGACAAGCACGTGCGGCGCCTGCTGCGTGTTGCCGCGCCCGGCCACCGGCCCTGGCTTCAACGTGACGATGCGGAACTCGCCGGCGGAATCAATCACCGACCGGCCAAAACCCGGGAACAGGTCGGACGCCGGCGGATCGGACTGCCAGGTCTCGACGCAGCCATCGGCGAACGCCATGCCGTCGCCGTCGGTGACGCGGCCGGTCAGCACGATCCGCTCGCCCTGCGCGCCGAACCGGGTCAGGTCAGCCCAGGATTTATCCTCAAGCAGATGCCAGAACGGCCCGATCGTCTGGCCGGCGGTGGCGGCGGTCATGGGTGATCCTCCATCGGCGTCGCGCTTTGGCCACGCAGCACGACATCGAAGCGGTAGCCGAGAGCAAAGCCGGGCCGTGTGATGTCCATGTCGAGCGGCGCGACCAGCCGGGCGCGGGCGTCGTCATCGGGCACCGCCATGAACACCGGGTCGAGGTGCAGCAGCGGGTCACCCTCGAAATACATCTGAGTCACCAGTCTTGTGACGAAGGCCGGACCGAAAAATGAAAAGTGAATGTGACTGGGCCGCCAGCTGTTAGGGCCGTTCGGCCACGGATAGGCGCCAGGGCGGATGGTCTGCACCGAGTAATTGCCATTGGCATCGGTAAATACCCGGCCGGCACCATGGAAGTTGGCGTCAATCGGCGCGTCGTGGGTGTCGCCGGGATGATTGTACCGGCCGGCGGCGTTGGCCTGCCAGATCTCGACCATGGTGTGCGCAACCGGCCGCCCATCCTCGTCGGCGATACGGCCGGCGACCAGGATGCGCTCGCCGACCGGTGGCGCGACACCGGTCGCCGTCATGTCGATGATCGGTGGAAATCGGGCGGCCAGGAAACTGGGGCCGGTGACTTCCGAAATGGTCTGCGCCATTGGGTGCAGCGGTTGCAGCGGGTGCCGCTTGATGGTGCCGCGATAGGCGTGCGCTTCCAGCGGCGGCTGGGTGCCGGGGGCGTAGGGCCGGAAGGGGGCAGGATCGTTCATCGGACGCGCTCCTTAACGCTGATTATCCGATGGTTTCACGCCCCCTTCCTGCGCGCAATGTCAGCTCCGGCGGCGGACCACGCCGATCAGGCCGAACAGCCCGGTGGCGAGGAGTGCCATGGAGCCCGGCTCCGGCACGTCGATCGAGAAGCCCATGACCAGCGACGGCACCTGGTTGGCGATGGCGGCGGCGCAGACCGCGTCGGTGTAGCAATCCGCCTTGTAGGAGTTGATGCCGTAGTCCTCGACCCGCAGGTTGCCGTAGATGTCGAAGTCCAGGGTGGTGTAGCCAAACTGGTCCGGCGCATAGAAATCGACGCTGGTCGGATTGGTCGCGGCATTCGAGTCGCCAGCGCGGACCACGTTGCTGAGGCCCTTGAAGCCGACCAGCCCGACCACCGGATCACCATGCGCGATCAGGTCCGGGTTGTTGATGACGCCGGTTGCCGGGTTGTTCAGCAGCGCCTGGATGTTGGCGAAGCTGTGGTCGGTGACAGCATCCGGACCGAACGCACCGAGCGGGCCGGTGAGGACCTGAAAGGCGCCGGGAACCGGCGCGAAGACTCCCGAATGACTGATCGGGTCGGGCTCGTACTGTAGCGCCGTGGTACGCATCTGATGATCGTCGGTGGTCAGGAACACGACGTGGTCGATATGGTTGTCGACGATGTATTTCAGGATGTCGTTGCGCTCGGCCTGAAAGCCGCCCGCCCAGGACTTGGTGTCCTGGTTGCCACCGGTCTGGTCGATCGGGGTGGAGACCGAAACCACCTTCCAGGTAGTACCGGCGGTCTGCGCCGCGGACAGGGCGGCCTTGAACCAGGCGAGCTGCGTGGCACCCAGCATGGTGCGGTTCGGGTCAGCGGCGCGCGGCCCGCCGGAGACATTAAGCCGAACATCGCGGTAGGAGCGGTCGTCGAGCTGGATATACTGGGCGTTTTTACCCCAGGAACGGACGAGATAATTGATCGCGGTGCCGTTGCTGCGCGCGTCACCCGGGGCGTTCACGGTCGGGCCGGAGATCGTCAGGCCGCCGACGGGCGTTCCCTGGATGTCGGCCGTGGTCGGGTGATAATTGAGGAACGACTTTTCCGTCGTCAGGAAACCAACCGTCTGGTTGTTATAGGAGCCGGTGGTGTTGGCGTCGAAAGCTTGGTTGGAGTTCGGCGAGGCCGCGGCGAGCGGTGCGCCGCCTGACTGCAACTGCTTGTTGCTGAGCTCATGGTTGTCGAGCAGCGTGTAGGTGCCCTGGGCGGCGAGAAAGCTACTCAAACCCTGCTGACCGGCAGCCGAG
>JAYTTA010000019.1:0-2867 GCA_043745345.1 Acetobacteraceae bacterium
CTGCGCAAGAACAACGAGCGCAAGCGCAACGGCGCCTGACCTCGATCACAGACAGGTCGAAGGACTAGGCTAGATTATCTGGTCTATTTGAGTGACACAGACCGTAAGCATATATGATCTTAAGACGCAGCTTTCGCGCCTGGTTGATCGCGCCGCAGCCGGCGAGGACATCGTCATAGCGCGGGCAGGAAAGCCGATTATCCGCCTGGCACCGATCGACCCGGTGGGCCCGCGGATACCAGGCGTGCTCAAGAGCCTGATCGTGCCGGACACCTTGTTCGACCCTCTGGCGGAGAACGAGGCGGCACATTGGGAGTGAGGCTCCTGCTCGACTTCCATGCGCTCGTCCGGTGGTGTAACGATGATCCGAGGCTGCCCGATGCCATCCGCCAGGCGATCGCCGATCCGGCCGCGGCCGTGTTTGTCAGCGCCGCTTCAGCATGGAAGATCGCGACCAGGCAAAGGCTCGGCAAGTGGCCGGGCGTGAACCGCGTGGCGCTCGAATTCGAAACCCTGGTTCGCCCGCCGCGCTTTTCACTGTTGGGGATCAGCCCGGCGCACACGCTGGCAGCAGGTTCCCTGGACAGACGGTAACGCGATCCTTCCGACCGGATACTGATCGCTTAATCCAGGGTCGAGGAGGCCGCGGTGGTATCCGTCGATCCGGTGTTCGCCAGCCACGGCATCGCCGTGGTTTGCACCGACCGCTGAGCCGAGATTGATTAAGGCCGCCTCCGCCCCTAGTTTTGAGTGATGTCCGACACACTCAAGATCGCGCTCGCTCAAATTAACCTTCATGTCGGGGATGTCACCGGCAATCTGGCCCGCATCCGCGCCGCCCGCGCTGAAGCGGCCCGACTGGGCGCCGACCTGGTGGTGACGCCCGAGTTCTCGATCGGCGGCTATCCGACCGAGGATCTGGTTCGCAAGCCGGCTTTCGTCATGATGTGCGAGGCAGCCATCCTTGAACTCGCGACCGATACCGCCGACGGCGGGCCGGCAGTGCTGGTTGGCGGGCCTTGGGCCGAGGACGGCATGCTCTACAACGCGGCGTTCCTGCTGGATGGCGGCAAGGTCGCAGCGCGGCGGGCAAAGCACGAGCTGCCGAACTATGGCGTGTTCGACGAGAAACGCGTGTTTGATGCCGGGCCGGCACCAGGCCCGATACCGTTCCGCGGTTTTCGGCTTGGCGTGATGGTATGCGAGGATTGGTGGTTTCCATCGGTTTCCGAAACCCTGCAGGAGAGCGGCGCCGAGATCCTGCTGTCGATCAACGGCTCGCCGTTCGAAATGGACAAGCAGTCGGTGCGCATTAACCTCGCCATCTCGCGCGTGGTCGAGACCGGGTTGCCCTTCGTGTTCCTGAGCCAGATCTGCGGCCAGGACGAGTTGATCTTCGAGGGTGCCTCGTTCGTGCTCAATGGCGACCGCTCGCTCGCCTTGCAGATGCCGTATTTTGAGGAGGAGGTCCGGCTTACCGAATGGCGGCGCGACGGCGACAGGCTTGTCTGCGTACAGCAGGAGTTGCCGCCCGAGCCCGACCGGATGGAGCTGCTCTACCGCAGCATGATGCTTGGGCTCGGCGACTATGTCGGAAAAAACAAGTTCCCTGGTGTGATTCTAGGCCTGTCCGGCGGCATCGACAGCGCCATCTCGGCGGCGGTGGCGGTCGATGCGTTGGGTTCCGATCGCGTGAAAACCTATATGCTGCCAAGTCTGTACACGAGCCCCGACAGCCTGGAGGACGCGGCCATCTGCGCCCGGATGCTGGGTATTTCCTGCGAAACGGTGCCGATTTCCGGCGCTATGGAAGCATTCGGTAGCGCCTTGGCGCCTATATTCGCCGGGCGCCAAGCCGACATCACTGAGGAAAATATCCAGTCCCGGTCGCGCGGGCTGATCCTGATGGCGATATCCAACAAGCTCGGCCACATGGTGCTGACCACCGGCAACAAGTCGGAAATGTCAGTCGGCTACGCGACATTATACGGCGACATGTGTGGCGGCTACTCGGTGCTGAAGGATCTTTACAAGACTACAGTCTTTGATCTGTGCCGGTGGCGCAACACGCATTTCCCGAAGGGCGCGCAGGGTCCGCACGGCCCGGCAATGCCAGAGCGCATCATAACCAAGCCGCCTTCGGCCGAGCTTAAGCCGGATCAGACCGATCAGGACACGCTGCCGCCCTATGAAATCCTGGACGCGATCCTGGAGGGGCTGATCGAGGGCGAGCTCTCGGTCGACACGTTGGTCGAGCGCGGCCATGATCGTGCGACGGTACTGCGGGTGTGGAAGATGCTCGACCGCGCCGAATACAAGCGTCGGCAGGCACCGCCGGGTGTCAAAATCACCCGGCGCGCGTTCGGCCGCGACCGCCGCTACCCGATCACCAACGGATTTACGAACTTGCTGAAATGAGTGATCTGTTCGCGCCCGATGAGGGCTGGCGGGTGCGTATCCTCGATCTCTCGGGTGGCGCCGAGGATAATATCGTGGAGGAAATCAGAGGCTTCGACACGCTGATGCATGCCAATGCCTTCGCGCGTCGATATGTGCGCGACAGCGTCGAGCGCTGCCGGGTAGCGGGGATGCCGACCAAGGACCTGCTTGAAGCCTGGTTCGCGTTTGGCGAGGATGCCGAGATCGTCGATCTACCGGATGGCGCCTGGCGCAGTGCCAACGAGCTCGGCGACTTCGCCGACCGGCCGGCGGGCGAGGAGGAGCGCGACTGGCGGTCGCTCGATCCGCGCGCCGCCCTGGACGACGATGACGAGGGCGACGACAACACCGAATGACGAAAGTTCGCTTCGCGCCCAGCCCAACCGGGCATTTGCATGTCGGCAATGCCCGCGCCGCCCTCGCCAACT
>JAYTTA010000020.1:0-10594 GCA_043745345.1 Acetobacteraceae bacterium
CATTTCGGCCCTGAAAACTCGTCCCGGGTCGTTCCCAACGCAAACGGATACTACAGGTATTACAACGACTTCATCGCCACCTACAAAGTCAACGACAAGCTTACACTGACCACCGAGCTGAACTGGATCCGCGACAATTACGGGCCGCACACCAACGGCAATAATGGCGCCGACGGCTACGGCGGTGCTCAGTACGTGACTTACACCCTCACTGACACGCTAGCGCTCAATGGGCGCGCCGAAGTCTTTCGAGATCAGAACAACTTCTTTGTCGGCGCTTTCCCGAGCAGCCTTGGCCCGGTTCAGGCGCTGGGCGGCTTCCAGCCAGCGACCTTCGTCGGTGCGTCAAAGGGCACCACCTACGGCGCCATCACGCTCGGCTTCACCTACAAGCCGTCGGTTCCGGACACCATCACCACGCTGCTGCTGCGGCCTGAGGTTCGCTACGATAACGCGCTGACCGGCGGAAAGCCGTTCAACGACGGCAAGGATAACGGGGCGTTCTTCTTCGGCGCCGATGTTGTGCTGGGGTTCTGACGTTTAGGGAGCAAGTACGGGGCTCCCCCTCCGCGGGCATTCCAACTGGCCAAAGGCGGCCAGTCGGAACTTTTGCCTGCTCCGCCCCAAACCCCGCCAGTGGAAGCGCTCATGGACGCGCCTAACTCAGGTTGGGCGCTTCCGGGCGCCTCCTGGGCGGGGTCCAGGCGCAGAGCGCCCGGCCCCCCTACTTAATGGACGAAAAGCTGGTCGGCTGCAGGAACGAGCTGACGATGTTGTGGACGATCTGGCCGGATTCCTCGGTCTTGGCACGGCCGACCAGCCACTCCGGATCAGTGCCGAAGGCGGTCCATTTCCTCTCGCGCTCGGCGAGCGACTCCCAGGCCAGCATGTAGTGCAGCGTCTGGTTGGACTCGCCAATGATGGTGGTCCAGAAGCCGGCCTGGCGGATGTCGTGCTTTTCCCAGATTTTCAGCGTGAGGGTGTCGAAGCGCTTGAGCAGGTCCGGCAGCTTTCCCGGAATACAGTGATAAATGCGCAGCTCGTAGATCATGTTTTTTCCTCCGTTTGGTTTGTTGCATTAGTGTGCTTGTGGCGAGGAGGCGCTGCAACCCAGCGTTAAAATTTCTCGGTCCAGGGACGAAGTTCTTGTTCCCAGGTCCAGGCACTGCGCTTTTGCTGGATGACCTGCCAGTAGGCTTCGGCGATCGCGTCCGGATCGAGAAAACTGTCGGGATTGTTGGCGGGGTCGGGGCGGGTGGCGGAGCGGATGCCACCGTCGATGACGAAGTGGGAAACATGGATGCCTTTCGGCGCCAGCTCGCGCGCCATGCTCTGCGCCAGGCCGCGCAGCGCGAACTTGCCCATGGCGAAGGCGGCGGAGTTGACGTAGCCCTTGACGCTGGCGGAGGCGCCCGTGAACAGGATGTTGCCAGCGTTGCGCGGCAGCATCCGCTTCGCCGCCTGTTGCCCGACCAGGAAGCCGCCGAACGCGGAGATGGAGATGGCGTTGGCGACGGCGTGTGGATCGATCTCGGCGATCGGCCCGGCGGCGCGGGCGGAGGCGTTGTAGACCACGATTGATGGATCGGCCGGCAGACTTTCGAACAGGGCCGCGACCGCATCGGGTTGGGTCGCATCGCAGGCATGGGCGGTGGCGCCGATCTCGGTGCATAGGGAGACAAGTTTGTCGGCGTTGCGGGCGGCCAACGCCACCTGAAAGCCGTTTCGCGCGAACAGCCGGGCCAGCGAGGCGCTGAGCCCCTGCCCCGCACCCACGATCAAGGCCAGTTCGGTCATCTGCCATTCCCTGCGTTCGCAGCGACGATAGAGGGGTCACGGAAGATCGCAAACAGTGCTTCATTCGCGCCAAAATCTGGACTAATTTGGATCGACAACCGGGCGTAACGCCGGGGATATGGGGAAACACAGATGCTTGGATTAATGCAGCACGGCCCGTTGTTGATCTCCTCCGTGCTCCGACATGCGGCGCGCCATCATGGCAATACCGAGGTCGTGTCGAAGGAGATCGAGGGCAACATCCATCGCACCGACTGGGCCGAGGTTGAACGCCGGTCGCGGCGCATGGCGCGGGTGCTGCAGGGATTGGGCGTCGGGGCATCGGACCGCGTCGGCACGCTGGGCTGGAACAGTTTTCGTCATCTGGAGATCTATTACGGCGCGCCGGGCATGGGCGCGATCTGTCACACCATCAACCCGCGGCTGCACCCGAGCGACCTCGGCTACATCATTAACCACGCCGGCGATTCCGTGATCTTCGCCGACACGACCTTCGCGCCGCTGATCGCCGCCGTGGCACTACACATTACGGCGACCGTGCGGGCGGTGATCTTCATGACCGACGCGGCGCACATGCCCGCGTTGGCGTTGCCGCTGGGCATGGAATTGCTGTGCTACGACACTTTGATGGAGGCGGCCGACGAGGATTACGAATGGCCGACGTTCGACGAGAACACCGCCAGCGCGCTGTGCTATACCTCCGGCACCACGGGGCGGCCGAAGGGCGTGCTATACAGCCATCGCTCGACCATGTTGCACGCCTATGCTGTCAGTACCGCTGACGTGCTCGGTGTGACCGCGCTTGATCGCATGCTGCCGGTGGTGCCGATGTTCCACGTCAACGCCTGGGGCACGCCCTATTCCTGCGCGCTGACCGGCACCGCGCTGGTGATGCCGGGGCGGTTCCTGGACGGCCCCAGCCTGTATCAGCTGATGAACGAGGAGCGGGTGACGATGTCGGCCGGGGTGCCGACGGTCTGGCTCGGCCTGCTGCAGCACATGCGCGCGACGCCGGGTGCCAGACTGGAGACCGTGAAGCGGCTGATGACCGGCGGCTCGGCCTGCCCGCCGATGCTGATCGAGGCGTTTTCCCGCGAATACGGAGTCCGCATGGAGCATGGATGGGGCATGACCGAGATCAGCCCGGTCGGCAGCTACAACCGGCCGAAATCCGCCCATGCCGGGTTTGACCAGGCCGCGCTGGAGGAATTGACCCTGAAACAAGGCCGCGCCCTACCCGGCGTGGACATCAAGATCGTCGGGCCTGACGGGGCCGAGCTGCCCTGGGACGGCGTGGCGTTCGGCGACCTGCTGGTGCGTGGCGCCTGGGTAGTCGACGCCTACTACGGCGATGCGCCGGGCAGCGCTACCGACGAGGATGGCTGGTTTGCAACCGGCGACGTCGCGACCATCGATCCGAACGGCATGATGGAGATCACCGACAGGTCGAAGGACGTGATCAAGTCCGGCGGCGAGTGGATCAGCTCGATCGCGCTGGAGAATATCGCGCTGTCCCATCCCGATGTCGCCGAGGCCGCAGTGATCGCGGCGCGGCACGCGAAGTGGGACGAGCGGCCGCTACTGATTGTCTTACCTGTCGCCGGCCGCACGCCCACGGCCGAATCGGTGCTGTCGATCTACGACGGAAAAATTGCCAAATGGTGGCTGCCGGATGCAGTCGTGATGGTGGATGCGCTGCCCCACGGTGCCACCGGGAAGTTACAAAAAATGCTTCTTCGGGCCAAATATCAGGATTATTTGTTACAGAACTCAACTGAAAGCTAGCCGGACGTTCACGGATATGTTATAAAGCGTGGTCGGTTCGGATTCTTGTCATTTCACGAGAACTTGAGAAACTAGTTTTGTTTTAAGCGAGCAAGGGCGTTTTCAGGTTGGACAAGCTGTCGAAGTTTTTGGCTCCGGCTACTGCAACCCGCGTGGCAAGCACCGCAAGCCGGGTCGGCGCCATCCGGCTGGATACGCGCCAGCATATCGGCGCCACGCTGTTCCTGCCGGGGCTGGCGCTGACTTGCAGCCGGTCGCTGCCGGAACAGGACCGCTATCTGCTGCTGCTTAATAACGGCCATGCCATCGGACATCTGGTACGCCGCGATCCCGATACCGGGTTGGCCTTGCTGCGGCTGGACGTGCCGGTGGCGATCGCCGAGGTGATGATGTCGCCCCCGGCCGCTTCCGGCGCACTGGTGGTGATGGTGGGCACTGACGAGACCGGCCAGGCGGCTGCGGCGCTGGCCACGCTGGAGGCAGTCAACGGGTCGAAGACGCTCGGACTTGATCGTTCGATCTGGCCTGAGGATGCCGGTGGCGCCGTGATCGCGGCTTCCGGCGCGTTGATCGGCGTTGTGGTGTCGGCCGGCAATGGCAGCGGCCGCGTGGTCCAGAACGAGGCGATCCGCCAGATGTTGCCGACCGAGCTGGCGGTGCCGAGGTCGAACGTGGCCGATGCGGCCGATAACGGTCTGCGCGGCTGGCTTGGCGCCAATCTGCAGCCGGTGGCGGTGCCGGTTGGCTTGCGCGGGCTCGCCAAGCAAAGCTCTGGCCGATTAGTGCTTAACGTGGTGACGCGCAGCCCGGGCTTCGACGCCGGGCTGGTTCCGGGCGACATCGTGCTGTCGATCGCCGACCGGAGCATGGTCGGCTTTGGCTCGATCCGGAAGTTCGTGGCCGAGCGGGCAAGCCAGACGTTGAAGATGGTGCTGCTGCGGGAGGGCAAGATCGCGCGGCTGGAAGTCGTGCTGGGCGAGTTGCCGTCCGCATAGGCGTGCCGGGGAACGACCATGTGGCGCGCGACATTGCCGAAGTAAGGTAAAACTTCGATATACTGGCGGACGACTGGCCGATCAGACACGGAAGACCGCACACCATGACCGACGAAGATTGGGAAATCCCGCTCAAGCTGCAGCCCGACCCGGAGGACTACTCGTTCGACCTGGAACGCGCTTTGAGCTCCGTCGTCAACGTCAAGACCTACGTGCCGGCTGACGCCTTCACCGCCAATACGCTGGGCACCGAGCGCGCCGGCAGCGGCGTGGTGATCCGCGACACCGGGCTGGTCGCGACCATCGGCTACCTGGTAACCGAGGCCGAGACCATCTGGCTGACTTGCTCCGATGGCCGCGCGGTGGCCGGGCATGCCCTCGCTTATGACCAGGAAAGCGGGTTTGGGCTGGTGCAGGCGTTGGGGAAACTCGACCTGCCGGCGATGGAAATCGGCGATACCGACAAGTTGCGCGCCGGCGATGCGGTGGTGTTCGCGGCCGGCGGCGGGCGGCGGCACGCGATCGAAACGCGCGTGGCGGCAAGGCAGGAGTTTGCCGGGTATTGGGAATACGCGCTGGACGACGCGATCTTCACCGCCCCCGCGCATCCGTTCTGGGGCGGCGGCGGGCTGATCAGCGGCGACGGCAAGCTGGTCGGCATCGGCTCGTTGATCCTGCAGCAGGGCGATGGCCAAGGCCGCCGGCACGACATGAACATGGTAGTGCCGATCAGCCATCTTATGCCGATACTGCCGGATTTGCTGTCCTATGGGCGCGTCAACCGGCCGCCGCGGCCGTGGCTCGGCATGTATGTGACCGAGAGCGACGAGGAGATCGTGGTTGGCGGGCTGGCCGATGGCGGGCCCGCGGAAATGGCCGGAGTGCGGACCGGCGACCGGATCATCGCGGTCGGCGAGGACGAGATTTCGGACCTTGGCGGGCTGTGGCGCCGGGTTTGGGCGGCGGGCAGCGCGGGTGCCGAGGTTCGGCTTCGGCTGGGGCGGGAAACGAGCACGTTGGCGTTGACGGTTCGGTCGGCGGATCGGGCTTCGTTTCTCAAGTCTCCGCGGATGCACTAGTGAAAAGAAAGGCTGGGGCTCCGCCCCTGTCCCCGCCCGGGAAGCGCCCGGGGGCGCACCCCTTAAGTAGCGGGCTACAAGGGACTAGTCCCTTGGCGGGGTTTGGGGCAGAGCCCCATGCTTCCTTATGGCGTTAGCCGGCGCAATCATCCCGGTAACCCCATTCGAGCAGAACTGCCTGCTGCTCTGGGATGATTCCTCCCGCGAAGCCGCGGTAGTGGACCCGGGCGGGGACGTCGATCGCATCCTGGCGGCGATCGAGCAGAATGGATTGTCAGTCAAGAGCATCCTGCTGACGCACGGGCATATGGATCATGCCGGCGGGGCGGCGGCGTTGCAGGAGGCCCTGCCCGGCCGGCCGCCGATCGTCGGGCCGGATGTTCGCGACAGGTTTTTGCTGGATGGGCTGGCGGAGCAGGGTCGCAAGTATGGAATTGCCGGGGCGCGGAACGTGACGCCGGACCGGTGGCTGGTCGAGGGCGACCGGGTGAGCGTGGGTTCGCACCCCTTCGACGTGCTG
The DNA here is from genome assembly GCA_043745345.1 of Acetobacteraceae bacterium. GTDB lineage: Bacteria > Pseudomonadota > Alphaproteobacteria > Acetobacterales > Acetobacteraceae > PALSA-911. Next base: position 6,177 of record JAYTTA010000020.1, read on the forward strand.
CACTGCCCGGGGCACACACCGGGGCACATTGTCTTTGTCGGTCATGCGGACAAGCTAATCGTGATGGGGGATGTGCTGTTCCAGGGCTCGGTCGGACGGACGGATTTTCCCTATGGCGATGGCGCGGCGTTGATCGAGGCGATCACCACCAAACTGCTGCCGCTGGGGGACGATTTCTCGTTCGTGTGCGGCCATGGGCCGGGCTCGACAATCGGGAACGAACGGGCGAACAATCCATTTCTGGCGGGATAGGCAATTCAGGGAGAAAGCCGATGGGTATGTTCGACGATGCGTTCAGCAGCGCCGTTCCGGGCGGCAACATGGCCAAGCCGCTGATGATCGCGGCCGGCGCGTTGCTGCTGGGCAAGATGTTCGGCTCGTTCGGCGGCGCGGCCCCGGCGGCGGCGGCGGCGGCGCCTCAGGGTGCCGCCAATCCGGACCAGGGGTTGATCGGTGGGCTGGGCGGGCTGCTGGACCGGCTGAAGCAGGCGGGCCAGGGCAACGTCGCGAATTCATGGGTCTCGACCGGGCCGAACGTGCCGATCCAGCCGGCGCAGTTGAACTCGGCGCTGGGTCAGCAGACGGTCAGCGACCTGGCGCGCCAGGCCGGGGTGAGCGAGCAGGAGTTGCTTTCCCATCTGGCGCAGGTGCTGCCAAACTTGGTGGACAAGCTGACGCCGGCTGGGCGGTTGCCGACGCAGAGCGAGGTTTGGAACACGGGGCGGCCTGGGTAAGACCAGGAAAGGTTGCCCCCTCCGCAGGCATTCCAACTTGCCGTAAGCGGCCAGTTGGAACCTTTGCCTGCTACGCCCAAACCCGCCCCACGTTCAAGCATGGGGGGCAGTCGCCCCTTGGAACCCCTTTAGTTTTGGATAATCTCTGGGGCAGTCAACGCGGCAGAGTTTTGGACAGGAAAGGGCTTGTTTCTGCCTGCGGCGCTGATACTTTGTTTCTGAACGATATCGAAATAAAGGTTTCACATGGCGTCAGGTTTGGATGGAAAGCGGCTGTTCCGCTTCGGGCAGGACCGACCACAGAAGGGGACACAGACGCAAGGTTCAATACCTTCCAAAGTGAGTCATGAAGCCAGGATCCATCGCGCTCGCACCCTCGTCGTCGCTTCGGATCGCAGTCCTCGGCGCTGGAAAGATCGGCAGCACATTCGCTTCTCAACTGGCCCGCGTCGGCGGTCACAATGTCACCGTCATCGCGCGGCCTGGCTCCGTCAGGCTGCAACAGCTAGAACGCGATGACGCGATCATCGACGTCAAGGGCGAACGTGCAAGCGTCCGGGTTGCCAGCTTGCTCGACGAGCAGACGCCCTATGACTTGGTGATCGTCACGCTCCTGGCACATCAAACGAATGCGCTGCTGCCAACGCTACAGCGGAGCGCGGCCAAATGTATCCAGTTCATGTTCAACACCTTTCATCCGGAACGCTTACAGGAGGCGATCGGCATCGAGCGATGCGCCTTCGGCATGCCGTTCGTGCAAGCCACGTTGGACGGCAGTGGCAGGCTCAAGGCGACCATCGGTGCTGCCGGACAGAAAACAATTATGAGCCAGCAACGCTGGGTGGACGTGTTCAACGCCGCTGGGTTGCCGGCTGCCCTCGATCGCGACATGCCTCTCTGGCTCCGCTGCCATGTTCCGTTGTGTGTGGCGTTCGAAAGCGTATCAGTAGCCGGCGAGAGGCGCGGAGGCGGCGCCTCATGGGGGGAAGCACTGGTCCTGGCGCGCGGAATTCACACGAGCTTTAAGCTCATCAAGGGGCTCGGCCATCCCGTCTACCCAAGAACAAAGAAGCTGATCGACCGCTCCCCGGCATCGGTGGTGGCGGCCGTGCTCTGGTCCATGTCGCGGGTCCGGTCATTCCGCGAGTTGCTGGCCACGGGAAAAGCCGAGTGCCGCGCCTTGGTGGACACCATGGTGGCGGCTGCACCGCTCGCGAAACCACCCGTCATCGTGTCTGATATTCAGGCAATGAAGCCGTCGTAGCAGGCTATTCCGACAAGGACCGAACTCCCAAACGGCTCACCTCGGTAACGCCCACTGCTGATGATCGCATGCTGAGCTGCAATCGACCGACATGGGTCGAAAGCAGCCATCCCGACTTCCTTCAGCGACAGGCGCTTAGCTTAAGGCGATTTCAAACCCGCGCTGTGTGGCGGGACGGGCCATGAGTTGCTCGTACCAGCGCTTGACGTTGGGGAACGTCGAAAGATCGACTTGGTGGCGTTCGTGACGCCAGGCCCAGCCGAGGATGGCGAAGTCGGCGATGGAGAGGTCGCCGGCTACGTGTTCGACCAGGGCCAGGCGGCGGTCGAGGACGCCGTAGAGGCGCTCGGTCTCCTTCTTGTAGCGGGCGAGGCCGTATTTCTGGTCGGTCGGGTTTTCGACGCCGAGGAAGTGGTGGACCTGGCCGGGCATGGGGCCGAAGCCGCCCATCTGCCACATCAGCCATTCCAGCACCGGCACGCGGGCGCGAAGGTCGGTGGGGAGGAACTTTCCGGTCTTCTCGCCGAGATACAGTAATATGGCGCCGGATTCGAAGACGCTGATCGGCTGGCCGCCGGGGCCGTCGGGGTCGATGATGGCGGGGATGCGGTTGTTCGGGCTGATCTTCAGGAACTCGGGCCTGAACTGCTCATCCTTGCTGATGTTGACCGGGTGGACGCTGTAGGGGAGGTTCATTTCCTCCAGCGCCACGCTAATCTTTCGCCCGTTCGGGGTGTTCCAGGTATGCAGCTCGATGGTCATGCTTTTCTCCCTGCCAGCTTGGCTTTCAGCGCTTCGTTGACCAAGGCGGGGTTGGCCTTACCCTGGGTCGCCTTCATCACCTGACCGACGAAAAAGGCAAAAAGCTTGTCCTTGCCGGAGAGGTATTGTTTCAGCATGTCGGGGTTGGCGGCGAGAGCCGCGTCGATCGCGGCGTCGATGGCGGTGGTGTCGGTGACCTGGCGCAGGCCTTTCCTCTCGACGATGGCGGCGGCGTCCTCGCCGGTTTCGACCATGGCCTCGAACACATCCTTGGCGATGCGGCCGTTGATGGTCTTGTCTGCGAGCAGGTCGAGCAGACCGCCGAGCGAGGCCGCCGAGACCGGGCTGTCGGCGATGCTGCGGCCGGTCTTGTTGAGGGCGCCGAACAGGTCGCCGGTGATGTAGTTGGCGGCGAGGCGGTGGTCGCGGCCCTTGGCCACGACCTCATAGAAATCGGCGATGGCCTGCTCGGCGACCAGCACGCCGGCGTCGTAGACCGGCAGGTTGTAGTCGGCGACGAACCTGGCTTTTTTCGCGTCGGGCAGTTCGGGTAGTTCCGAGCGCAACTTCTCGATCCAGGCCTCGTCCAACACGAGGGGCAGCAGGTCGGGGTCGGGGAAGTAGCGGTAGTCGTGCGCGTCTTCCTTGCTGCGCATCGATCGGGTGATGCCGCGGGCGACGTCGAACAATCTTGTTTCCTGATCGACGCTACCGCCGGATTCGAAGACCTCGATCTGGCGTTTGGCTTCGGCCTCGACCGCGAGCATGACGAACCGGACCGAGTTGACGTTCTTGACCTCGCAGCGGGTGCGGAACGGCTCGCCGTGTTTGCGCACCGAGACGTTGACGTCGGCGCGCATCGAGCCCTCGTCCATGTTGCCGTCGCAGGTGCCAAGGTAGCGCAGGATGGTGCGGAGTTTGCGCAGGTAGGCGCCGGCTTCCTCGGGGCTGCGGATGTCGGGCTCGCTGACGATCTCCATCAGCGCGACGCCAGAGCGGTTAAGATCGACGAAGGTGCGGGCGGGGTCCTGGTCGTGCAGCGATTTTCCGGCGTCCTGCTCCAAATGCAGCCGGGTGACGCCGATGAGTTTGGTGGTGCCGTCGGCGAGCTCGATCTCGATCTTGCCCTCGCCGACGATGGGGTGGGCGAACTGGCTGATCTGATAGCCTGCGGGGAGGTCGGCGTAGAAATAGTTCTTTCTGTCGAACCGGCTGACCACGTTGATGTGGGCGCCTAGGCCCAAGCCGGTGCGGACGGCCTGTGCCACGCATTCCCGGTTGATGACGGGCAACATGCCGGGCATGGCGGCATCGACGAAGCTGACATGGCTGTTGGGCGCGGCCCCGAAACCGGTCGCCGCGCCGCTGAACAACTTCGAAGAGCTGATGACCTGGGCGTGAACTTCGAGGCCGACCACGATTTCCCAGGGGCCGGTGGTGCCTTCGAGGGTGTACGACATTCTAGGCCCCTGCCCTCAACGTTGGCAGCGTGTTGAAACCGGCGGCGCCCTCGATCGTGGCGGCAACTGCGAAAACCGTTTCCTCGTCGAACGGTTTTCCCAGGATTTGCAGGCCGAGCGGCAGGCCGTTCGCGTCGAGGCCGGCGGGGACCGACATGCCGGGAATGCCGGCCATGCTGGCGGGCACGGTGAAGATGT
>JAYTTA010000021.1:0-2854 GCA_043745345.1 Acetobacteraceae bacterium
GCGGCGGCGGCCAGTGTTTCGGAGTCGGGCACTCCCTGCCCGGTCAGCAGCGTATCGGCATGCCGCGCGATAAACCCGGTATCGATGCCGCCGGCGATGAACTCCGGATGGGCGGCAATGCGGCCGAGCAGATCGAGGTTGGTGGCGACGCCGGCAACGGCGCAATCAGCGAGCGCCATGCGCAACCGGGCCAGCGCCTCATCACGGCTCCGCCCATGCACGATCAGCTTGGCCAGCATGGCGTCGTAGTGGATCGACACGCTATCGCCGGCGGCAAATCCGGTATCGACGCGCGCGCCGTCGCCGGGCATGTGGAAGGCAGCGAGCCGGCCGATCGAGGGCGCGTAGTCGCGCGCCGGGTCCTCGGCATAGATGCGCGCCTCGAAGGCATGGCCGTCAATCGCCAGTTCAGCCTGGGTCAGCGGCAGTTTTTCGCCGGCGGCAACCCGAAGCTGCCACTCCACAAGGTCGGTGCCGGTGATCATCTCGGTGACCGGATGCTCGACCTGAAGCCGCGTGTTCATCTCCAGGAAAAAGAACCCCGCATCATCGGCCACGAACTCCACCGTGCCGGCGCCGACATAGCCGACCGCGCGGGCGGCCTCCACGGCGGCGTGCCCTATCGCCTGGCGCATCGCCGGGTCCATGCCAGGGGCCGGCGCCTCCTCGATTATTTTCTGATGGCGGCGCTGGGCCGAGCAGTCGCGCTCGAAAAGATGCACGGCGTTGCCATGGCTATCGGCGAAGACCTGGATCTCGATATGGCGCGGGCGCTGCACGTAGCGCTCGACCAGAACCCGGGAATCGCTGAATGCGGACGCACCCTCCTGCTGCGCGGATCGCAGCGCGTCCGCGAAATTCCGTGCGGTCTCGACCACGCGCATGCCGCGCCCGCCGCCGCCGGAAACGGCCTTTATCACCACCGGAAAGCCGATCTTTTCAGCCTCGCCGGCAAGGAAACGAGGGTCCTGATTGGCGCCGTGATAGCCCGGCAGCAACGGCACACCGGAGCGCTGCATCAGCGCTTTGGCCGCCGCCTTCGATCCCATCGCGCGGATGGCATTCGCCGGCGGCCCGACGAAAATTATTCCTGCCGCCTCGCATGCCTCCGGCAAGGCCGGGTTCTCCGACAAAAATCCATAGCCGGGATGGATCGCCTCGGCACCCGCCTGCTTCGCCGCCACCAAAATCCGCGGAATGCTGAGGTAGCTTTCCGCGGCGGCCGCCGGACCGATGGGCAACGCGCGATCGCACGCCGAAACATGCAGTGCCTGAGCGTCGGCCGCCGAAAATACCGCGATCGTCTCGATGCCAAGTCGCCGCGCGGTACGCGCGATGCGGCAGGCGATCTCGCCGCGGTTGGCGATCAGAAGGGAACGGGGCAGGCTCATCCGCTACATCCGGAACACGCCGAACTTCGTCGGCTCGATCGGTGCGTTGAGGGCAGCGGACAGTGACAGACCCAGCACGCGGCGGGTGTCGGCGGGATCGATCACGCCATCGTCCCAAAGCCGCGCGGTGGCGTAGTACGGATTGCCCTGGGCTTCATACTGCGCCCGGATCGGCGCCTTGAACTCCTCCTCCTCCTCGGCGCTCCATACCTTCCCGGCAGCCAGGTTGTCGCGCCGGATCTGCGCCAGAACGCTCGCCGCCTGCTCGCCGCCCATCACCGAAATGCGCGCGTTCGGCCACAGAAACAGAAACCGCGGATCAAACGCCCGGCCGCACATGCCGTAGTTGCCGGCGCCATAGCTACCGCCGACAACGAAGGTGAATTTTGGCACCGAGGTGGTTGAAACCGCCGTCACCAACTTGGCGCCATCCTTGGCGATGCCGCCGGCCTCATACTTCCGCCCGACCATGAACCCGGAGATGTTCTGCAGGAACACCAGCGGAATGCCGCGCTGGCTGCACAATTCTATGAAGTGCGCACCCTTCAATGCACTCTCCGAAAACAGGATGCCGTTATTGGCGACGATGCCGACCGGGTAGCCGTAGACATGCGCGAACCCGCAAACCAAGGTCGCGCCATACAGCTTCTTGAACTCCTCGAACTCACTGCCGTCGACGATCCGGGCAATCAACTCGCGGCAATCATACGGCGTGCGCACATCCTCCGGCACCACGCCGTAAAGCTCGCGCGCGTCATGCAGCGGCTCCACGGGCGGGCGCAGATCAAGCTGTGGCCGCTTGACCGTGTTCAGCCCGGCAACGATGCCGCGAACCATCGCCAAGGCGTGACGGTCATCCAGCGCGTAGTGATCGACCACGCCCGATGTCCGGGCATGTACCTCAGCGCCGCCCAACTCCTCCGCCGTCACGATCTCACCCGTCGCTGCAGCCACCAGCGGCGGCCCACCCAGAAAAATCGTGCCCTGCCGGCGAACAATGATGCTCTGGTCCGACATCGCCGGCACATACGCGCCACCCGCCGTGCACGACCCCATCACGCAGGCAATCTGAGGAATACCGTGCGCCGACATGTTGGCCTGGTTGAAGAAAATACGCCCGAAATGATCGCGGTCCGGAAAGATCTCGTCCTGCTGCGGAAGGAACGCGCCACCGCTATCGACCAGATAGATGCAAGGCAGACGGTTGGCAGTGGCAATCTCCTGCGCCCGCAGATGCTTCTTCACCGTCAGCGGAAAATACGTGCCGCCCTTCACCGTGGCGTCGTTGGCGACAATTACGCACTCGCGCCCGCAAACGCGCCCAATGCCCGTGACGATTCCGGCCGACGCAACCTCGCCGCCATACATCCCGAAGGCCGCGAGCTGCGACAATTCCAGAAACGGCGAGCCAGGATCGATCAGCCCACGCACCCGATCCCGCGGCAGTAACTTACCGCGCGAAA
>JAYTTA010000022.1:0-2850 GCA_043745345.1 Acetobacteraceae bacterium
ACCCCTGCCAGTCTGATCCAATTTGCGGCGCCACAGCTGGCATCGCAGTGGGCACGTGTGCGGGGACGCCTGCAGACCGAGGTCGGTGATGTCGAATACCGCACTTGGCTGCGTCAAATGACATTGGCTGGGTTGGAAGGCGACGAGATCACGGTTCATCTGCCGACCAGGTTCCTGCGCGATTGGGTGCGCAGCCATTACGGCGATCGCATCAACCATGTTTGGCAGCAGGAAAATCCGAGAGTGCGACGCGTCGATATTCGCGTCGGCGACGTCTCGGTAGCCGCAAGTGGCCTCGCCGAAAGCCTGTCCGCAGATGCGGATATGTCAGCCATCAAACCAGGTAGCCGAGTGCCGGCGACGGCTATGCCCGAGCCCACAGCAAACCGTGGCGACGACCGCACCGAAGCGCGGCCGGATATCGCCGGGCTGCCGGACCCGCGCTACACCTTCGACCGGTTTATCGTCGGCAAGCCGAACGAATTCGCCCATGCCTGTGCGCGTCGAGTGTCCGAGCATCCGTCGAGCCCCGGCTTCAACCCACTGTTCCTGTATGGCGGCGTCGGCCTCGGCAAGACGCATCTGATGCATGCTATCGCGTGGGAATTGTCCACCCACGGCAGCCATGGCCATGCCGGTAAGAACACACCGACCACCGTCGCCTACATGTCGGCGGAGAAGTTCATGTACCGGTTTATCGCCGCCATCCGCAGCCAGTCGACGATGGAGTTCAAAGAGAGCTTGCGCAGCGTTGATGTGCTGATGATCGACGACCTCCAATTCCTGATTGGCAAGGACAATACGCAAGAGGAATTTTTCCACACGTTCAACGCGCTGGTCGATGCCGGCAAGCAGATCGTGGTCTCCGCTGACAAATCGCCGTCGGATCTCTCGGGCCTGGAAGACCGGCTACGCACCAGACTTGGCTGTGGCATGGTCGCCGACCTGCATGCGACGACGTTCGAGTTGCGTATTTCCATTTTGGAATCCAAGGCCAGCCAATCCGGCGTGCCGGTGCCGCACAAAGTGATGGAATTTCTGGCGCACAAGATCACCTCCAACGTGCGTGAGCTCGAAGGTGCACTTAATCGCCTTGTCGCCCACGCCAACCTTTTTGGCCGTCCCGTTACCCTGGAAGCCACTCAGGAGGTTCTTCACGACATCCTGAAGGCACATGATCGCCGCGTGACGATCGAAGAAATTCAACGTCGTGTTGCCGAGCACTGGAATATTAGGCTGACCGACATGTCGTCCGCCCGTCGTGCCCGCGCTGTTGCGCGGCCACGGCAGGTTGCGATGTACCTGGCCAAGCAACTGACCAGCCGCAGCCTACCGGAAATCGGCCGTAAGTTCGGCAATCGGGACCATACGACGGTGATGCACGCCGTGTCGCGCATCAGCGAGTTGATGCAGGCGGATAGCGCTTTCGCCGAGGATGTCGAGCTTCTGCGGCGAATGTTGGAGTCGTAAGTTGTAGGGAAGATAAGCCTTTGCGCCCTACGCTAGGACGCCAAGCTCCCGTAAGCGCCTGATTTCCTCTGCTGGATAGCCAGCCTCCAGCAATATCATGTCACTATGCTGCCCGATCGTCGGCGCTCGGCGCGGCGCGACCTTGGTCTCGCCGCCAATCTGGAACGGGCTGGATACGGTGCGGGCATTCTCGTTTTCGAAACTCACGACAACCCCGGCATCGGCCATCTGCCGATCGCCGGGAACGTCGTCCAGAGTGCCGACGATTCCGAACGTAATATTCGCCGCATCCAGGGCGGCACGCCAATGCGCCATGGATTTAACGCCAATGGCGTGATCGAACAGCGCGATCAGTGCCGGACCATGCCTCCGACGCTCGGCCAGTGTTGAGAATCGCGGGTCGGTCATGAGTTCAGGTAGGCCGAGCACGTTCAGCAGCGGCCCGAACTGGCGTTCCTCGTTCAGCACGGTGAGGTTGAACAGCCGATCGTCAGAGGTCCGGTACATGCAGGTCGAGGCGTTCATGCCCTGCTCGCGCTTTGGCCGCGGCGGAACTGTCAACCCGGCAAGCGTCGCCTGGACGAAGAAGCCGTTGGCCCAGATGCCGTTGGCCAGCAGCGAGGACGATGCCAAGCCGCCAATTCCAGTGCGCTCCCGGCGATACAGCGCGGTGACGATGGCGCCATACAGCGCAATCGCGCTCGGGTGGTCGCCCATTCCGGGCACTGACCGGGCCGGCGTAGCATCCGCATCCGCCCGTACCAAATCCATCAACCCGGATCGCGCCCAGTAAGCGGTGCTGTCGAAACCGGTCTTTTCCGCTTCCTCGCCAGCCTCGCCGTAAGCGGTGAAACTGCCATAGACCAGCCGAGGATTGAGCGGCGCCAAATCCTCGAAACCGATCTTCAGGCGCCGGCGCACCGGCAGCGGCAGGTTGGTTATGAACACGTCGGCTTGCGCTACCAACCGGTGCAGCACCGCCAGGCCAGGCTCAGATTTCAGATCCAGTGCCAAAGATCGCTTGTTGCGTGATGCCAGCTCCCATGGATAGTTGTAATCGGTAATCGGCATGCCGGGTAGCTTGTAGAGGTTGCGGTAGCTGTCGCCCTCGCCCGGCGGCTCCATCTTGATCACGTCGGCACCGAAGTCGGACAGCACCGTGGCGGCGGCGGGGGCGGCGATGAAGCTGGCGCAGTCGATGACCTTCAGGCCATCGAAAATTCCCGACTTCATCGCGGCGTCCATGCTCAGGGCGCCTGGTTGCTGAAGATGATCGTGCCCGAAGCCGCGAACATGCCGCCAACGCCGTGGCACACCGAAATCTTTGCCCCGGGCACCTGCGCCGGTGCATTGCCGCGCATCTGCCGCACGCTTTCCTGC
>JAYTTA010000023.1:0-2842 GCA_043745345.1 Acetobacteraceae bacterium
CGCGCAGTTCGGCAAGGCGGGTGAGAGCCAGCACCGGAGCCTGTGGCCGGGGTCGCGAACGGGGGGCTTCGGCCAGCCTGAGTTCCGGCACGACGCCGAGGCTGCGGGCCGGATTGGCCGGCCAGGCGAACCGGGCGATGGCAGCCAGCAGGTTGGTGACCTCGACTGGCTTGCTCAACATCTCGTCCATCCCGGCGGCACGGCAGCGCGCGCGTTCCTCGGGGCCGGCATTGGCGGTGAGCGCCAGGATCGGCAGATGCGCCAGCGGACTGCCGGCGACCCGGCCTTTCGCGCGCAACCGGCGCGTGGCCTCATATCCGTCCATCCCTGGCATGAAGATGTCCATCAGCACGGTGTCGTAGGGATTGCGCGCGATCGCCGCGAGCGCCTCCTCGCCGCCGTTGACGACATCGACCAGATGGCCGCGGCGGCGCAGTAGGGTCGCGGTTATCAGCTGGTTCGCCGGTATATCCTCAACCAGCAGGATACGGGTGCGCGGCAGCAGCCGCTGCGCCGTAGCAAGCCCTGAGATCTCTACCGGACGGGGCATTTCGAGCGACGGCAGCGACAGCCAGAAATCGTTGCCCTGTTCGACGCCGTCCAGCGTCGCCGCCGGCCGGTAGCCGATCTCGCCATCCAGCACGCTGGCCAGCCTTTGGCAGATCGCAAGGCCGAGACCGGTGCCTGGCTGCGCGCTGCGGTTGGCATGTTCCAGACGGGCAAAGGGCTGGAACAACCGAGAACGGTCGGCTTTGGCGATCGTCGGCCCGGGATCACGCACCGAAATGTGGACCCGGTTTCCACTGGCTTCGGGCAGGCCAGAGCCGGATATCCCGATGCCGGATGGGCGGGTAACCGTCGTGACCTCGATCACAACCTCGCCCGGGGTGGAGAATTTGGTGGCGTTGCCGACCAGGTTGATGAGCACCTGGCGTAGCCGGCCAGGATCGGTGGTCAGGGTCCGTGGCACGTCGGCGCCGATCTGCAGACGAAACGTGATGTCACGCTCGCCGGCCTGGACGCGGAATAGGTCGAGCACTCCTTCCAACTGTGGCCTCAGCGGAAACTCGCTACGGTACATCGAAAGCTGCCCGGCCTCCATGCGCGACATTTCCAGGATGTCGTTGACCAAGCCGAGCAGGGCGTCGCCCGCGCGCCTCGCGATGTTGAGCAGGTCGCGCTGCGCCGGCGCCAGTGGGCTGTCGCCGAGGAGGGCAACGCCGTTCAGCAGTGGGGTCAGCGGCGTGCGGATCTCATGGCTGACCATGGCGACGAACCGAGATTTATCTTCCATTGCGGTCTCGGCCAGCGCCCGCGCCAGGCGCAGCGCCTCCTCGGCCTGCTTGCGCTCGGTGATGTCTGTGTAAAGGGTGACGAATCCGCCGGCCGGCAGAAAGCTACGGCGCAGCTCCAGTATGCGGCCATCCGGACGGATGCGTTCGCGTGTGCCCGCGAGGTTGGCGGTCCGCAGGGCGCTCATGCGACTGGCGACCTCGGTTTCCACATCGACCGGTCCGAACTCGCCAGCATGGGCCTGGGCACGCAGGATATCCGCCATCGGCAGGCCGACGCGCAGGATGTCGGCGGGAACCCCGGTATATTCGGCGAAGTGCGGGTTCCACTGCACCAGCCTGAAGTCTGGCCCGACCAGGGCCACACCGTCGGACATGCCGAGCAGGGTCGCCTGCAGCTGCGCCGACCGGGCCTCAGCCAGGGCGCGGGCGGCCACGAGATCGACGTTGGCGGCTTCCAGGACCGCACGGTCCTGGTTCAGCTGGCCTTCGCGCTGGCGCGCGGAGCGCCGCGCCATCACCAGCGCCACTGTCATGGTGATCAGCACCAAGCTGATGATGGTGGCAAAAAGGAACGCGCCCCGCTCCCACGAATAGGACGCCTGCAACGCCTCGGCGAGTTCGACGCCGACCATCACGCTGAGATCCCGGCCGACGACGTGGCGGAAGGCGTTGATGCGAACGATTCCGTCAGGCGCCGATGGGCCGATCCAGATACTGTCGGGTGCGGCGGTCATGACGCGGAACATCGGCGTGCCGAGGATACTGCCACCAGGCTCGGCGCCGCCCGGGCCGACCAGCGCGTGCAGCTGGCCGGACTCGGTGCCGACCAGGGCGATCAGGCCGTTCGATCCAAGATCGACGGCGCGGAAGAACTTGGTCAGTACTGAGGTATCGTAGCTCATGGAGATGACCCCGGCGAACCGGTCGTCGGCGAAATCCAGCCGCCGCACCAGGTTCATCTGCCAGGCGGCCGTCACCATGCCCCGGGTCGCCGGGCCGATGAACATGTGGCCGTCATCCTTTGCCAGGTCGCGGCGGTTGCGGAAATATTCCCGCCCCGCGACGTTCTGGCCGAGCAGCTCCGGGCGCGTGCTGGAGATGACGGTGCCATTCGGGTCGGTGATGATGACGTGCAAGGCGAGGTCGGCCAGAACCGTGGTACGGGCGCGCCAGACGTTGAGATCGAATTTGGATGGGTTGCGTTCCCACTCGCGCTCCAGGATGCCGATGGTTTGGTCCAGCACCAGGAACTGACGCCGCACCTCCTGCTCGAACGCCAGTGCCTGGTTGGCAACGTCGGCGCTGGCGTGGGCAGTCGCCTGCACCCGCTCCGCCCGGATCGCACCGAGCGTGCCGATCCAAGTCACCGCGATCAGCAGCAGGCCGGCGATGATGACCATCATCTGGCCGAGAAAGGTGCCGCGCGTTATGGCTCTGAAGCCGAACCCCGGTTGCTGAACGGCGATATCCCTCATCTTACAGGTTGAACCCGCCAAGTCGGCATTCCAAACGCGCTCCGGATAATTTAAATGCACAAATTACGGTTG
>JAYTTA010000024.1:0-2837 GCA_043745345.1 Acetobacteraceae bacterium
TAGTTATGGTATTGCCACATGATCCCCTACAAGCGCCACTAATCAGCGCCGAAGCCCGGCCGCAACGTTGAGAGCAAATCAATTAATGCCACGATCCCGGGTGCTGAGGCTAACAAAATGGACGACCATCGTGCTTGGGGTCGTTGCGATATCGCTCCTGAGCGCGCGTGCCTACGATGCACAGCGCGGCCCGCCAATCGAGCCATGGCACACTTTCATTCCCCATGAAATGAGCGTCAGCGAGCTCGATCAGACAGATTGGGCGAGCTATGTCCGCGCCGAGAACGCGATCTTCGACAGCGTGAAAAAGGAGGTCACGCAGAAGCTGGCGCCTGACGCGCTTGTGCCGGTCAACCGCTACTTCGAGGGCAGCGCGGTCTATCCGGGCCGGTTCGCCCAGGACTGGAACCGCTCCTACATCATGGAGCCGGCATCCGCGCCGGTCGGCGCCGCGGTGTTCCTACATGGACTGACCGACTCGCCTTACAGCCTGCGCCACATCGCCAAGCACTACCGTGATGCCGGCTACGTGTCAGTGGCGATCCGAATGCCCGGCCACGGCACGGTTCCCGCCGCGCTGACCCAGGTCAAGTGGGAGGAGTGGCAGGCGGCGACACGCCTTGCCGTGCGCGAGGCGCGCCGCCGGATCGGCCCGAACCTGCCCTTGCACTTGGTCGGCTTCTCGAACGGCGGCGCGCTCGCGGTGCAGTATGCGCTGGATGCGCTCGATAACCGGCAGCTCAGCCGACCGGACCAGCTTATCCTGATCTCGCCGATGATCGGAATCACCCGGTTTGCCCGATTTGCGGGCCTCGCCAGCCTACCGGCGCTGCTGCCACCATTCGCCAAGGCCGCGTGGCTCAGCTTGGTGCCGGAGTTCAATCCGTTCAAATACAACTCCTTCCCGGTCAACGGCGCGCGCCAGTCGTACCGGCTAACTAGCGCCCTGCGGCAAGCGGTGCTCCGCGCCGCGGAAGATGGCCGCTTGAAGGACATGCCACCAATCCTGACTTTCCAGTCGGTGATGGACTTCACCGTCAGCACCCGGGCGATCGTAACCGACCTCTACGCCCACCTTCCGGCCAACGGCAGCGAGCTCGTGCTGTTCGACATAAACCGCAACACCAAGATCAACTTGCTGCAGCGCAGCAGCTCGGCCGCCATGCTGGCGCGCATCCTGCCGCCGCCGCCGCATCGTTTCACGACGACGATCGTGACCAACGCCGACCCGGACCGCAGCGATGTGATCGAACGCGTGACGGATGCCGGTGCCGTGTCCGAGTGGTACCGGCCGCTCGGGTTGTCCTACCCCGGCGATGTCTTCTCGCTGTCGCACGTCGCCCTACCGTTTCCAATCACCGACGAGCTGTATGGGACCGATCCGCAGCCGCCCGACAGGTTCGGCATCTCGCTGGGCTCGATCGCCGCGCGCGGCGAACGCGGCGCGCTCATCGTTTCGCTGGATTCCCTGTTCCGCATGTCGTCTAACCCATTTTTTCCTTACATGATCGAACGGATCGATGCGTTGCGGTCCCCTGCCGCTTCAGCGCCTCACCTGCCATGGACTTCGCCGCCTGCCGCCGAACCGTCGGGCATTGCCGCCGAGCCCGAGGTGGATGACATGAGCAACGAAGCGCCATGAGCCGCTTTGCAGCCGCCATAGCGCTGGTGACGGAAACAATGGGGCTAGGCCCAAGCCCCGCCAGGAGAAGCGCTCCTGACGCGACTGACTGGGTAACGGGGTTATAATGGGTGACTGCCCCTTGGCAGGGCTCTGGGGCGCAGCCCGTTGACCTTGTTTCTTCCGGCAGCCAATGCTTGATGGCATCCCGGGCGGTTCCCTGCTACCGAGGAATTCCATGATGTTGCAAGATAGAATAATGATCAAACGTTACCAACTCCTTATACTGCTGCCGCTCTTGTTCGGCGCCTGCTCACAGAATCCGGCGCCCCCGCCCGCGACAGCGGTCATCCCGTCTCCTTCAACGCTCAGCCAGACGGATGCCGCGTTCGCGACGGCCGCGGCGCAGAGCAGCTTGTTCGCGACCGAGATATCCAAGATCGCCGTGCAGAAAGCAGGTCGACAAGGCATCAGGAATTTTGCCCAGCAGATCGTGGACACGCAGATTGCATCCACTACCCGGCTGGCCGCGATCACCCAGACCAAGGGCTTGACCCTGTCGCCGGCACCGACCTCGCAACAGGCCGCTGCTATCGGAGTGCTCGGCAACACGCCTGACGGTTCGCGTTTTCGGAGACTGTATTTCTCCAATCTGATCAGGAGCCACCTGACCGCGGCAAGGGAAACAGAGGCCTTTGCGACAACAGGGACGGACCCCGAGCTCAAGCGCTATGCCACCGACCAAACTTTGCTCCTGCGCAAGCAGATCGCGGCAGCGCGCAACCTTCCCACGGCAGTGTCGCCAAAGTAACCGGCAAACCAGATATGTGGTTCGATACCTATCTGCCCCCTGGCGGCAGGGCACTTTCCGGTTGCCGGAATGCTGGCCATCGCCTGACGCTGGTCCGTGCAAGCGCATCATCCGCCGACTGGGTGGCTACGCCCTCAATGCCGCGACCGCCTTGGTGGTGAGTTATACCGTCTGGGACGGCAAGGGGAATCCGGAGGATCAGAAACAGGGCAGACCTCCGAGGTCGACCCGGTCTGTGGCGCCTCCGGCTGAACCCAGCCGACAACGCCGCTACAGCCCAAAGATCAACGGCACACCGAAGGTGGCGACGAGGAAAAACCACAGCAGAAGCGGCAGGCCGAGCTTCCAGTAGTCTCCAAATTTGTATCCGCCGGGACCCATGACCATCAGGTTCACAGGGGTGGC
>JAYTTA010000025.1:0-2822 GCA_043745345.1 Acetobacteraceae bacterium
ATCAGCGGCGGCTTGACGCGCTGATAGCCGTGGGCGGCGAACACATCCATGATCGCGGCGACTGCTGAGGCCTCGGTTTCGGCATCGGGCGGCAGCAGATCGCCCAGCCCGGCGGGCAGCAGAGCGGGGTTGTTGGGCAGATCGTCGGTCATGGCGCCGGCATAGCATTCCGGATGCGGCGCCGGAAGCCGCGCATGGTGGCGTTAGTCCAGGCGAGTAAAATGTAGACAATGCAACCATTGCGATAGTATGTGGGGATGGCCTCAGGTCCTCGCCAATCATGCTGTTCAATTCGCAGATCTTCATCCTTGGCTTCCTACCGGTCTGCCTCGGCGGCTTTTTCGCGGCGGGACGATTTTTGGGAAGTCGCTGGGCGTTGGCGTGGCTGCTGTTGGCCAGCCTGTTCTTCTATGGCTGGTGGGCTCCGAAATTCGTTTTTCTGCTGTTGGGCTCGATGGCCGGCAACTTTGCCTTAGGAGGGGTGATTGCACGATTGACGCTGGCGGGGCGGCAAGGGCACGCGGGTCGCCGGCTGGCTGCCGGGATCGTCGCCAATCTGGCGCTGCTCGGCTGGTTCAAATACGCCGATTTCGTGCGGGTTTCGTTCGGTGCGGTGGTCGGGATCGACATGCCGACGTTGAACCTTTTTCTTCCGTTGGCGATCAGTTTCTTCACCTTTCAGCAAATACTTTTTCTGCTGGACTGCCGGGTGCGTCCCGGGGTTGCCAGCGATGGCCTGTCCTACGCTTGTCTGGTGGCGTTCTTCCCGCACCTCATCGCCGGTCCGATCGTGCGACTAAGCGAGATCCTGCCGCAGTTCGCGGCAGCCGGGTTGGCGCGGCCTGACCGGGAGAACCTGGTCGTGGGATGCACATTCTTTCTGCTCGGCCTGGCCAAGAAGCTGGTGCTGGCGGACATGTTTGGGCGGTTCGCCGATGTCGGCTTCGACGCCGTCGCGGGGGGTGCGACGCTCAGCCTGTTTGAGGCCTGGTACGCGGCGCTGGCCTATGCACTGCAGATCTATTTCGACTTTTCCGGATACTCCGACATGGCGATCGGACTGGCGCGGATGTTCAACATCCGGTTTCCGATGAACTTTTTCAGCCCCTACCAGGCGGCCGACATCTCCGACTTCTGGCGTCGATGGCATATCAGCCTGAGCCGATTCCTGCGCGACACCGTCTATATCCCCCTGGGGGGCAACCGGCGCGGCGAGGTGCGGCGCCAAGCAAACCTGATGGCGACGATGCTGCTGGGCGGGCTGTGGCATGGCGCCGCCTGGAATTTCTTTCTGTGGGGCGGGCTGCACGGCATCTTTCTGGTTGTTTTTTCACTCTGGCAACGCGCTGGCTGGCAACGCGCTGGCTGGCAACGTGCCGGCATGCGGCTGCCGCGCGGGTTCGGGCAGGGGCTGACGATCCTGGCTGTCGTACTAGCCTGGGTGCCGTTCCGGGCCGAAAACTTTGCCGCCGCCTGGCGGATGCTGCACGCCATGGCCGGGCTGGACGGCGTGATGCTGCCATGGCGGATCGTGGAGAGTATTCCGGGGCTGGCCCTGTTGATCGATCCGGTGCCGGTGCTAGCGTTCCTGGGCGACGGACGCAGCCTCAGCTTTCCCGAGGTCACGGCGGCGCTGGCGACCGGCTGGGGCATCGTGCTGCTGGCGCCGAACGTGCAGGCGCTGACCGAGCGAGGACGATCCTGGGCATTGACCGGCAGCTTCGCGCTGACCGTACAGGCCCTGTTCTTCGCGCCAAGCGTCTCGCCGTTCCTGTATTTCCGGTTCTGATCGGTGCGCCGGCTGTTTTTTCCGTGCCTCGCGTCACTGGCAGTTTTTTTCATATTGTTCGCGATGGTGCTCGACCGGCCGATATCGAACGGTGCGCTATCTCGGCAGATCGAGGCGAAGATCGCGCGCGGTGCCATGATCGACGGGAGAAAACTGGTCGTTCTGGCCGGGTCGAACGGTCCGTATTCGCACCGGTGCGAGACGATCGGGCCGATCCTTGGCCTTCCCTGCATCAATGGCGGGGTCGCGGTCGGCATTGGCCTCGATTATCTTTTCCTTCGGTGGGAGCGCCTGCTGCGGCCGGGCGACGTGGTCTATCTGCCGATGGAGCCGACGCAATATAGCCATCGCCGCCTGGAAAACACGTTGGGCGCCGATGCCGCCATCCTGTTTCGCCACGACTGGCAGGACCTCGCGGCGCTGCCGGCCGACCGTTGGTTGGGAGCCGCGTTCTCCGGCGATTTCCGTGCCATGCTGTTGAGCGGCATCGAGCAGTCGGTGTCCCTGCTGCGCCCTGGACACTTCGACCGGGAAGCCGACTTCAATCAATCGGGCGACCGGGTCGGCCACGTCGCGGCGCTCGGTGTCGGCATTGCGCGGCTGCGGGCAATGCGGCCCCTATCGCCGACCGTGGCGCAAATCGCGCAAGGCTACGGAACCGGTCTGATCGCCGGATTCACAGACCGCACGACGGCGCGGGGCGTGATCGTCATCGGCGGCTTATCCACCGGCTTTCTGGACGCCGCATTGTCGGACGGTCAGATCGCGGCGATGCGCGCGCCCTACGCCGAGCATGGCGGCGGGTTCCTGATACTCACCAATCGCAGCCGCTATCCGCGGGAGGCGTTCTTCGACTCGGACTCGCATCTGAACGAGACGGCCCAGATTGCGCATTCACGAAGGATCGCCGCGGCCTTGCTGGCGATGCTACCGGCGCCTCAGCGGGTGGCGAAGGTGAGTTCGGCGGACAGCCTTGTGCCTCCGTAGGCGACGACCTCGCCGATCAGCAGCAGGGCCGGCGCGCCGGTGGTCC
>JAYTTA010000026.1:0-2821 GCA_043745345.1 Acetobacteraceae bacterium
ACCACCATCTCGCCCTTGGACTGCCTGGTCAGCTCGGTCGCGAACCAGTCGAACGCGACCGCGGCGGATTCCGGCTTAGAGTTGATGTGCGCGAACACCAGCCTGGTCGGCTGCGCCTGCGCGAAGGACGGCGCGCGGCCGAGTGCCAGTATGCCAGCAAGCCCGCCGGCACCCCCGATCAGGCCACGGCGTGCAAGCAATCCGGTTCGGGCTTGGGCCACTTGACGTTCCTCGGTATTGTTCTGAATTCTTGGCAACGAACATACCACCGCGAGAACGGGTGGCAATGCGACCCGGGGAGCAACGACCATGCCGACGATCACCGCGCCGGGCTGCGAACTCGATTGGACTCTCCTCGACCTGTCCCCGCCCTGGGCGCCCGCTACCGAAACGATCGTGTTCCATCACGGCCTCGGCGCCAACCAGAATATTTGGGCGGAATGGCTGCCGCTGCTCGCTGGAACCTGCCGCATCCTGTGCTTCGACATGCGCGGCCATGGTAGATCCCGTGCTGAACCCGGCGCAGCCCTGAGCATGGACGCGCTGACCGACGACCTGTTCGCGGTGATGGACGCCGCCGGCGTGCACGCGGCGCACCTGGTCGGCGAAAGCATCGGCGGCACCATCGTGCTCAACGCCTGCCTGCGCCAGCCGAACCGCGTCGCCACGCTGACCGTATGCAACGGCGCCCACCAGGGTGGCTCGATCCAGGCGGTGCACGACTGGAAGCGCATCATCGACAATGCCGGGATGGAGGGCTGGTCGCGCCACATGATGCAATGCCGTTTCTTCGAGGGCGGCATCCCGGCCGCGTTGCGCGACTGGTACCAGCGCGAACAGGCCCGCACCGATCCCGATGTCCTGCTCCGCGGCGTCGCCGCACTGGTCGGCGCCGACCTCGCCGGCCGGCTGGCCGAGGTCGGGGCGCCGGTGCTGCTGATCCACCCGGATGCCTCGCCCTTTATCCCGGTCGAGGTCATGGTGGCCTTCCAACGCGGCCTGCCGGACGGCAGGCTGAACGTGATCGGCCACGCCAGGCACGGCATGCCGGTCTCGCACGCCAAAACCTGCGCCGCGCTGCTGCGCGATTTCCTAGCGGACACAGGCAGGCATGGGGTAGCGCCCAACTTGGTGTAGTCTGTGCCAGGGCATACGGAGACCCGCCATGACCGACGAGGTAAAAACGCTGCTGCTGACCGGTGCCAGCCGCGGCATCGGCCACGCGACGGTAAAGTGCTTCGCCCGCGCCGGCTGGCGCGTGCTCACCGTCTCACGCCATGCGTTCTCAAAGGACTGCCCGTGGCCAGGCGGCGAGCACAACCACATCCAGCTTGACCTAGCCGACCCGGACCAGCTGCCTGACGTGATCGCCGACATCGGCCGCCGGCTCGGCCATGGCCGGCTGCACGCGCTGGTTAACAACGCCGGCATCTCGCCCAAGGACGGCGATGGCGGCCGGCTCGGCGTGATGACGTCGGAGGCGTCACTGTGGCAGCAGGTGTTCCAGGTCAATGTCTTTTCCACCGCCCTGCTCGCCCGCGGGCTGTTCGCCGAGCTGCGAGCCGCCGGCGGCTCGATCGTCAACGTGACCTCGATCGCCGGATCGCGCGTGCACCCGTTCGCCGGCGTCGCCTACGCCGCCTCGAAAGCGGCGCTGGTCGCCCTGACACGGGAGATGGCGCACGAATTCGGCCCATACGGCGTGCGCGTCAACGCGATCTCGCCGGGCGAGATCGACACCGCGATGCTGTCGCCCGGCACCGACAGCCTGGTCGAGCACGAGATCCCGCTGCGCCGGCTCGGCACGCCGGACGAGGTCGCCGAAACCATTCTTTTCCTGTGCTCAGCCAAATCCTCGTACATCAACGGCGCCGAAATCCACATTAACGGCGGCCAGCACGTCTGACGGCGAGAACGGCGTTGCAAATATCGTGACGCGTGCGGCACAATAATAAAAAATAAGGTTTGGGGGAGTCGCCATGAGGTTAGGCTATGTATCCGCTGCGGCATTTGCGCTGACGCTGGCAACCACCGCGGCAGCGTTCGCGGAAAATCCCGTCGGCGTCACCGCCAAGGAGATCAAGATCGGCCAGAACGCGCCGTTCAGCGGGCCGGCCAGCGCCTACGGCAACATAGGACGCGCCGAGGCCGCCTATTTCGCCATGGTCAACGCGCAGGGCGGCATCAATGGCCGCCGCATCAACCTGATCCAGTACGACGACGCCTATAGCCCGCCGAAAACGGTGGAAGTGATTCGAAAGCTGGTCGAGGAGGACCAGGTCGCCTACCTGTTCCAGACCATCGGCACGGCGCCCAACACGGCAATCCGGAAGTACACCAACCAGAAGAAGATACCCAACATTTGGATGGGCTCCGGCGCCTCGATGTTCGTCGATCCCGAGCACTATCCATGGTCGATCCCGTTCCAGCCGAGCTACCGGGTCGAGGGCGCGATGTACGCCCACTATATTCTCAAGCACAAGCCGGATGCCAAAATCGGAATTATCTACCAGAACGACGATCTCGGCCGCGACTATGTCGCCGGCATGCGCGAAGGGCTTGGCGAAAGATTCGAGAAAATGGTGGTCAAGAACGTCTCCTACGAGATCACCGACCCGACCATCGACAGCCAGGTGCTGGAGCTGAAGCAAGCCGGCGCCGATGTCGTGATCAACGCCGCGACGCCGAAATTCTCCTCAATGATCATCCGTAAGATTGCCGACCTGGACTGGCATCCGATGCAGATCGCCAACTCCAACGGCAGCTCGGTGCGGCCCGTCCTGTCGACCGCGGGATTCGACAAGTCGGTCGGCGTCATCAC
>JAYTTA010000027.1:0-2821 GCA_043745345.1 Acetobacteraceae bacterium
CTCGAAGTGCCGGTTCCACGCGCGGCGTGACATCTCCACTACAAGCAGCGTCGCAGCGGCTGGAAGCGCGTCCAATTGGGCCAGGATATCGAGCAGGAAGAACCCATCTGCCCCGACCTGGCCAGCAAAGACATGGCGCTTGGGACCAGCCTCGGGCAGCCGCATGTCCTCGAGTCGTACCTCGTAGCGCTCGTTCCACTCGGGCGGCTCAAGCAAGCGCCGCAAGTCTGGTGCTACCTCGGCGATGTCGTTAAGCGCGGCGCGCAACGTCTAGGCCGCGAACCCTACACGGTTGAGAGTGCTGATGGCAGATAGCACGTACGTGCTGTCAGTGCGTTACCGTCCGCAGGCCTTGAGCAGCCCATCATCACGCGTCGCATCTAGCGCCCGCGCCACCAGCGGCTCACAGCGACGCAGTCAGTATCGGCGGGCACGGGCGGGATCTAGGCGTCAAGCCTGCCCTTTGTTTCTCCTTTATTCAACAAGTAATCCGTCTCGAATCTTTTACGTATAATCGAAAATAACGAAATACTATAAATCAGACCTACTAAGATCAGACTGTGCGCTTCTGGCGCCAGCCTCGATGGAGATTAGAGTGAGGACACAGACTAGCCGGCACGGCGGCTGTGACCCGGATCACAGTTCACGGAATCGTTATTTCGCCCAGAGCGTGAGATGGCGGTCTGAATCATGGGTCTTGGGCATGAAAAACTTTACACTTGTATACGTCCGCCGGATTCACTTTCACTTAACTCATTAATTTATATGCATAACTTTTTTTGGCACATAATTTGCAATCGTTACCTTTGCGTTAATGATAGCGCCAACAAATGGAAGTGCCGCATTATGAAAAATATTCTTTTGGCCAGTGTGGGAGCCCTCGCGCTTTCCATGGCCGCCCCGGCGATGGCCGGCAATATCGTGCTCACCGGACACGACAACGATTACCACAACGACGCCCAAGCCATTGCAGCGACGACGGCCGAACTGAAGTTCATCCGTCAGAACCTGCTGCCGGTCCTGGTCATCGACGACGGCTCCCAAGCGGTCATCCATATCACCGCGATCCTCGGCTCGAGCAAGGTGTTCGCCGCCACGGTCGCCTCCATAACGGCCGGCAGCTTTGATCCCACTAAATACAGCGCCTTCGTGGTCGCGTCCGACAGCGACTGCGGCGGGTGCGACAATCCTGTCGGCACCGGCACCACTCTCGCCGCCTTCTCCGGCGCGATCGCCGCGTTCTTCAACGCCGGCGGCGGCATCCTCGGCGAAACCGTCGCAGACGACGCGACCGGCTATGCCTATGTACCAAGCGCCGCGGCCTCATCGCCGATCTACAACGTCGGCGGCTTCGTCGCAACGGCAAACGGCCTCGCCGATCTTGGCTCTCTTTTCCAGGCGGTGAATGGCGACGAGACCCACAACACCTTCTCCGCCCCCGGCACCACCGGCACCTCAAGCGCCTACAAAGTGGCCGAAATCTACGATCCCTCGGCAACCGGCACGGGTCCTGCCGTGACGATCTATGCCGCCGGCGCTACCATCACCTGCGCCTCAGGCGGCGTGCCGCCCTGCACGATCGCCACCGGCGTGCCCGAGCCGCTTAGCCTGTCGCTGCTCGGCGTCGGCCTGTTCGGCCTCGGCCTAGCCCGGCGCGTGCGCGGCTAAAACCGCCCATTCAGACCAGCCTAAGGAAAGGGCGGCGCATTCGGCGCCGTCCTTTTCGTTTCCCCGGCCCCGCTTTCAACCCGTCATGCGGCGTCGGCAACCGGCTCCGCGACCAGGATGATGCGCTCCGGACACGCGCCCTCCATCGTCATCTCCCACTGGCTGGCGGTGCGGATTTCCGTGGCCACGATGCGCATCCGCTTGCCGATCACCTGCCGCCAAGCCAGCGCCGGGCGTGGCCGCAGATGCGCGAAGGCCGGCGATTGTCGGGTGATGACGCTGAACACCGCGACGCCGGAGGTAAGCTGCGCCACGTCCTCGATCACCGCTGCAACAAATCTCTCCTCCAGCTGATCGAGTACGTCGAGGCAGGTGACAATATCGAAGGGATGGCTTGGGCGGGCGCGAAATGCCTCGACCGCCGGATCGGTGCCGCAAGCCTCGCCGAACAGATCAAGCCGCCGCATCGCCTCCAGGAAAACACCCTTGCCGCAGCCATAGTCGAGCAGGCCAGGCCGCGCACCGGCCACCGTGGCAGATCGAGCCAGCTGCCGTATCCTGTCATGCAGATAGGGATGGCGGTGGGTTCCGAATTCCGGATGTTTGGCATGGGTGGTCCGGTGACGGCGCAGATAGTCGTCGGTGCTGGTGCGTATCGACCGGATCATGGTGCCTCAGAGATAGCGCGCGGTCAGGTGCGCGGTAAAGTCCGCAGGATCGAGCGGCCTGCCGGTCGCGGCCCGTAGCAGGTCGTTGAAGCCCAGCAGGCTGCCGACGCCGTGCACCTTGGCGCGCAGCCAGCCCATCAGGGGGCCGAAATCGCCTTTTGCCAGCGCGTCGTCGAGGTTGGGCAAGGCACGCCGCGCGGCCGCCATCAGCTGCGCGGCGGCCATGGCGCCGAGCGTGTAGCTCGGAAAGTAGCCGAACGCGCCGTCATACCAATGGATATCCTGCAGGCAGCCAACGGTGTCGTCGGGCGGCCGGATGCCGAGTACGTCGAAAAGCCCGTCATTCCAGGCGCCGGGCAGGTCGGACACGGCAAGGTCGCCAGCGATCAGCGCCTGTTCCAACCGGAACCGCAGGATGACGTGGGCCGGGTAGGTCATTTCATCGGCATCGACCCGGATGTAGCCGCGCCCGATGCGGCGGAACA
>JAYTTA010000028.1:0-10454 GCA_043745345.1 Acetobacteraceae bacterium
TGGCGCGATGCCCAGCCGCTTTTAACCAACGCCTCGGAACGTACCGCATCGCTGGAGGCGCGCGTCAGTTCCGCCTGTGCCTGTGCAATTGCAGCATCGGAGGAGGCGATCATGGTGCGGGCTTGGACCACTTGGCTGCGTGCGGTGCGCACAACCGCTTGCGCCTCGTTGGCCGAAGCCACTGCCTGGGCCAGCTTGGCCTTCCAGTCGCGATCGTCGAGCACGATCAGTGGGTCGCCGGCATGAACGCTTTGGTTGTCGACAACGGAGATCGACAGCACATCGCCCTCGATCCGGGGGCCCAGTACCGCGATGTCGCCGCGGACGTAGGCGTTGTCCGTGCTTTCAATGTAACGGCCCTCGGTGAGCCACCATCCGGCCGTCATCAGTAAAGCTATCACCACGATCAGGCCTGCCAGCGGGCGCAGCAACCTTTTCAGCTGCGATTTGCGGGCCGGCGGAGCAATAACCTGCGGTGCGACGGACGTCGATTGTTCGAATGACGGAACCGTAGCCGCCTTGTCAGGTATGGCGTTCATCGTGCTTCCTATGAACTGAACCGTTCAGTTCGTCTTGGTGCCACCGTGGATGAATCAAGTCAAGAAACTAAACCGTTCAGTTCAATTTGATTGACGGCTCGGTTGCATACCGCTAAGCCGTTGATCATGAGCATGACATCGATGGAAACGGCTGAGGTCGGGTCGCCAAAGCGCGTGCAGATGCTCGCCGCTGCCCGTGCGCTGTTCATGGCGCAGGGCTATGGCGCGGTCAGCATGGATGCCGTGGCGCGTGCTGCCGGGGTATCAAAGGCGACGCTGTATGCACACTTCAGTTCGAAGGACCAGCTGTTCGCGACCATCATCGGCGATGCCTGCCGGCACAACATCGTGGCCGAGGGTTTCACGCCGGCATTGGAAATTGGCAGCTGGGATGAGCTTCGCGCGGCGTTAATCCGCTATGGCCAACGCATGCTCAGCTTTTTTCTTGAACCCGATACGCTTGCCATCCACCGCATCGTGATGGCCGAGAGCGCACGGTTCCCTGAACTTGGCCAAGCCTTTTACGACAACGGCCCGATGCGGGTGCGAAGCGCGCTTGGATTGTGGCTGGCTGCGCAGGCGCAGGTGGGATGGCTGGTGCTGTCCGATCCAATCACCGCTGCCGAGCACTTTGTTTCCCTGGTGCGGGGCGGTCTTTATATGCGGGCTAGCCTTAACCTGCCGTTCGACCCGGATCGCCCGAATACGGAGGAGATGATCGTGGCGGCGGTCGACATGTTTCTCCGCGCCTATCGTCAGGATGAGCCAGCGCCGGGAAGCTGAACCGCCTATTATGGAACGTCACCTTGCATTGCCCGCATTGTGTTACCCGCCAGGTCGTCGGAAACAGTCACAGAAATATCAGGGAAATCACGTATGAGGCGAGAGACGTTTGCGAATGAGTGGCAGCCTCGCATTTTGAGCGTGCTGCGCTTTGTCACTGCGCTGCTTCTGCTCCAGCACCCACTGGTCAAGTTTTTCAGTTTCCCGGTACCGTTTCCGGTTCCAATGACCCCGCTGCTCAACGTTGCCGGCGGGCTGGAGCTGGTAGGTGGCGCATTGCTGTTGCTCGGCCTGTTCACGCGGCCGGTCGCGTTCGTGTTATCCGGCGAGATGGCTTTTGCGTACTTCATCAGCCATGCGCCCCACGGCTTCTACCCAATTGCCAATATGGGCACCGTTGCCATCCTGTACTGCTTCATATTCCTGTATCTTGCCGTCGCGGGAGGCGGCGAGTGGAGCGTCGACGCGATCCGAAACCGGCGTTAACCAGTCGCTACATCACCGGCGGCTGTTCCGTGTGGCGCGTGCGACGGCGTCCGATGCCAGCAGCCGCGCGAACTCCGGAGTATAGACACGATAAGGATCGATCATTGCGAGTTGGGTACGACGGCTCGAGAGCACGGTTCCACCGTAAGATCCGGCGAGCGGCCACGCCTGCATGACACGCTGACCATACGCTGCCGAAAGCTCTGGGACTCGAGAGTGGTAAGCAGCGATGGCCTTTGGCCAGCTGCCCAGTTCTGTCCGCAAGGCGGCAAGAAACTTTGCCGCGTAAGCGGCATTGACAGATGGCTGGAACGCTTCCTGCAACGAGGCAAAGGCATTTGGATGGTGCATCAGGTTTACCTGCATGCAGCCAACATCGATCGAGCGGACGTTAGCGGCCCGAAACCTTTCAACGGCGACGATGGCGTCCTGAACCTTCTCGAAGAAATAGCCAATGCCGGCGACGTTGATGGTCCATGGCCACGCCACCATCTGCCCACTCGGCAGTGTTCGGCCACTTTCGGTGCGCGCGATGGCCAGCAGTAGCTTGGGTGGAACTTTGGCGGTCGGCTCGACAGCGCTTATCGCGGCTTCGCACAAACCGGCGTCGCCGGATAAGGTAATGGGAGGCGCCGCTGCATAGGCTGATGAACACGATAGGAGAACGATAATGCAGAGCTCGGAAGTACGCATTAGAATGTAACGGTTTAGGTAGCCACTCGGTGTATGAGAGTGGGTTCACATAGCAGTGAGCATGGGCTCTGCCCCATGCTCACGATCTGATGGGCCTAGAACCGTCGCTCGAACACTTTGATCACGTCGCCCGGTGCTACAAATGCGCTGGGCACCGCTACACCCTCGACCGCAGTCCCGCCAGTAGTACGGATTACCGAGGCATAATCCTGGACGCCGCGATATGTGAAGCCGCCGGCGATAGCGACGGTTGTAAGAACAGTCATGCCGGGCTGGTATGGATACTGACCGGGCTTTGCGACTTCACCCAGAACGAAGATCGGCCGATAGGCCAAAACCTCCACCGAAACGCTCGGATCGCGCAGCAGCTTGCGCTTGCGCAGGTCCTCGGTGATGGAGCCTGCGAGCTGCTGCGGCGTCAGGCCGGCGGCAGTGACCCCGCCGAGAAGCGGCATCGCGATCCGCCCTTGGTCGTCGACGC
Organism: Acetobacteraceae bacterium; assembly: GCA_043745345.1. GTDB lineage: Bacteria > Pseudomonadota > Alphaproteobacteria > Acetobacterales > Acetobacteraceae > PALSA-911. The sequence continues at coordinate 2,983 of JAYTTA010000028.1, forward strand.
GAAACTCACCGGTTAGTTGGTCCTCTCCAAAGGTGATGATTCGAACTTGATCGCCGACACCCAGTCCGTAGCCCTTCGCCTGATAATCAGGCAGCGGCGCAAGATCGGCGCCCGGTGCGCAAGCCGTCAACATCGTAACAGTGCAAAGGCAAAGCCCCTGCAGCAGATGTCGAACGTTTCGACGGGAAGGGAGGCGTGGGATACGGGACATGAATTCTATCCTCATTGGTAAGCTGCGGGAACGATGTCGGTGGCAGGCAAGCGCGAGCGGCTCTAGAGCCCGAAGGTCAGCTGAATCAGATAGATATTTTCAAGAAAGGAAGAGCCGAGCGGAAGACCCGGATTCGATCCGGTGGTCGCGGTGGTGGCGGAGGAATTCGATTGACGGGTTGTGAAGGCGTAGGTCGCGGCCAGCCGAATATTTCGGTTCACCAGCCAGGTGGCACCTACGCCAGCCGAGTAGAGAACCTGATTGCCCTGATTCTGGTTGAAGCTGTCCAGGTAGACGCCACCTTGGCCATGGAGCAGCACGTTGCGCCGGAGTTCATGATCAATGGTCAGCCGCGCGGCGGTTTCAGTGTAGCCGACCGTCGATTCAGACGATGAATCCTGAATGCGCCGTGATACTGTTCCGGTCAGCGTGGTAAGCCCGGAGGGCGTGAAGATTGCCGTTGCTTCGACCACCGGGGCCTGGATAGTCTTGTAAGCGTTGTTAGTGAACGTCCGGACCTCGTAGCCTACTAGCGCCCGATAACGCCAAAGACCGCCGCCGTCATAGTCCAACCCGGCCAGCAGTTCGGCGTCGTTGTAGTTACGTTTCGGCGTCCCTGCCGTCGGATTGGTATAGTCCGCCGTGGAGTTCCGGGCGAGCACCACAATACTGCGCCGAGGCGCTAATTCATACGAAGCGACGATCGCCGGGGTAATTACGTTCCGATTTCGGAAGGTTTGGATGTAGGGTTGGCCAGCTACCGTTCCGTTGCTGAAATCGTAGCGGGTGAGCGCGAGCGTCGGTCGCAGCGACAGCCGGTTGATCGGGATCTCGTAGCTGCCGGTCAGATTGTCGATCCGATAAGATATAGACTGGTCAAGCAACGGGGTGTCGAGATCACGCGGAGTCTGATTAAGGTTGCTGTGCGAGTAGTCGAGCGTGGCGGTGTCACGGCCCACATTATAGGTGCCGCCGAGCGCTGCGACCCAGTTGGTATAAGATTGTTTTGGCTGACTGAGATAGCGGTAGTCATCTACCGTTATCGCACCTGCCACACCGTAGCGCGGCAGGTCGCTGGCGGTTCTCAGGTTTAACTGGGTTTCAACGAAGGTGCTGCCCTTTGCCGGCTTGGTGCCAGTCGCATTGTCGTCGTAGCCAAATGCCTCGCTGACTTGCGGACGGGTTACGAACGCGCCGGTGCGGATACCCCGAAAGTCGAAATCCGGTCGTTCGCGCGATGTGACGGTGACGCCCGGTTCAATCTGCAGACCGCGGGTTCCAGGGCCGAACAACTGGTCGAGCAGTTGTGCGCGAGCGCCATGAACCTGACCGACGAGCAAGGCCCCAACGACACAGTAAACTGAAAGTTTGAGCTTCATGTTGTGCCCAACGTCGGCTTCACCGTCATTTGTGACATCGCGAGGCCAACTCCTTCGAATGCCGTTATGAGACTCGACTTTTTATCGGTCCGACGTTGATGTAGCATTCTGTGGCCGCAATGGGGATAATCATGATTGTTACGAAAAGCTGCAAAAGCTCGATCCTGACGATTGTCGGGTTTGCCGTATTCGCCAGCATCTCCATCCAGCCGTCGGCAGCGCAAACCACCGACCGGACCGCCGGCTACAAGCAGATCACGAAATCCTGTGCGGTGGAAACCAAGCGGTTCTGTCCTGCGCTTGATCCGGCCGCGCCGCAGGCGCGAAGCGCCGCTATTTGTCTGAGGCCCTATAAAACTAGTCTTTCGCAAGCCTGCCGGCGCGCGGTCAAGGCCGCCTCGCCCTAGCGGGATTTTGGTGGGCCGCGGTTTTAATCGACCCATGCCGGCGGTGGGCGCTGGCGTCTTCATTGCGAAGGTGTTCCCGTTATAGGATCGACCCAGCCTGAAGAATCCGGCAACGTTTGGCAACCCGGCGATGACACGAAGTTGGGTTCGCCACCGGCGATCATGCTCATCAGCCGCCGCCGCAGCTTGTGAAGCAGAATTGCCGGATGGTACGAAACCCGTTTGCCGTCGATCAGTACCGACCCATCGCCGAACGACAGCGTATGCAGGCCATCGGGGAACCGTCCAACTGGGTCGGGGGTCAGAACCGCTATCGCTTCTTCCGCATAGTCTTCAGTATTGCAGACCATGACCTGATTGATGACCAGTGCGCCGCCGTAGCTGGCTGAGCAATCCTGGGCTGGGCGATATACCTTGTCGCCTACCTGGAACGGAGTGCCGCCCGGCCGTGACGACCGCGCATCGATTTTCACCGGATTGCCAGGATGTGCCTGCCACGGTCCAGTCAGGTCTGACGCATGCATCAAACATAAATTATTGTACGGATCGATGTCCATGTCCGAGTAGGCCAGCCAGTACAGCTCGCCCATCCGCATCAGGGTCGGATCGGCCATGCCGATATTCTCGGCAACCACGCAGACTTCGACGGGTGCTTGGCCCGGTAGGATCTCGAATAGCACCTGCCGGCGCGAGGCGGCCATTTCCGGTAAGCAGTAGACGCGGCCGTTTTCCGCCCAGGCAAAAGGGTAGGAGAGATGGCCGGAGACCGGCAGGCTCACGTCTTCCACGTCAGTGAGTGCGGCGGGCCCAACGGGCATTGCGGCTACCCGGCCAAGGCCGGTTGCGTGACTGTAGATCTCGCACAGCATGTGGCCTGGCCGCCCTGGCCAGAAGAAGGGATCGGCAATAAATCCGTGTCGTGCCGGAATTTCCGACCATTCCGCCACTGCCACTACCTCGTTGCGCAGAAAACTTTCGGCCGTTCGGTCCAGCAGCGCGATGCCGTAAAGGTCTCCGCCCAGCCGGGCCTTTAGCCAGGCGGCCAAGCTGACGATCGCTGCGCGCAGCAAAGGATACGAATGTGCCGGCGTTGGCGGCGCCGCCAACCAGGATGGCCGGTGGTCTTGGATGGTGGTGGCTGTTCTCAGGCCGGCTCGCAGCAGTTGGGCGCAGGTTCGTCCAAGGTCGTTGAGAAACGTGCGATAGGGTTTGGCCGAAGACAGGTGGGCAACGGCCACCTGTTGCCAGGATGCGCCCTGATCGCAACTTTCGATCAGGTATAGCGAGGCGAGATAGGGCGACCGATAGCAGACATCGAGTGCATGGAAGGCCTCCAGCACCGGGACGCCGGCGGCATCGACGATGCACCAGCTCCGACTGCCTGCGGCCCGGTACCGGTGCAAGTCGAGATCGATGTCGGCTAACCCGGCAACGGCGCATCGGACCACTTCGGGATCGACATCGCACCACCACTGCAGGCTGGTGGCGCGGACCATCCGCTTCCAGCGATCGTTCGGCCTACCGGAAGCGCCACCAAAATCGACAGCTGCCATGTCACCAATCCGAGCCACGATCTCTGCGGCCAACGGCGAAGCATGTTCGACCCCTGCAAGCCGTAGCGTAGCCCGGAGGACGCCGGCGGCCCGCCGTGGTTCGGGAATTGCCAGCATCTAGGCCGTCTGGCTCGACAACCGCCGCGCCCGGTTGCGGACAGATTTGGCCAGGCGTATCCAGCCCGGCAAATCCTTCTCCCAAGATTTCGCCCAGAAATGCACGCCGTAGGTTTCGGGCGTTATGCAGGATTCGTGGAACTCCTCTTCGAATGAATACGGAAAGAAATACGATATCGGGCAAATGAAGATGTCCCTCACGTGCACGCCTGCGGGAGAATAGCTTGCAAGCCCCTCCTCATAAAGCAGTCGGGTGATCAGCTTGGGCCCGAACTTGGTCGGTCGTTCAAGGCCGAACGGCATCGAGCGGATCGCCAGCAGCCGCTTCAACGCGCGGTCAATGAACCAGTGCCCCGGCTCGGCGGCAATGATTCCGTTGGCGACCTGATCGGTGCACCGCGTCGCCGTCTGAAAGCCAAACAAACACTTATGATGCAGTAAAGAATCAAGCGATTTGTAAAGCCGAATGTCGGTGTCGAGATAGATGCCACCTTGCTGATGAATGGCTGTGAGCCGGACAATGTCGGCGACCTTGGCCCATTTTCGCTCATGATACGATCTCCGCACCAGATCGACTGAAAAATCGATGTTGTCCTCGTTCCACAAAATCAGCTCATAGCCGGGATTTGTCGTCCGCCAACTGTCGATATAACCGCGTTGCACGTCCGGCATTGGGCCGCCGACCCAGACATAGTGAATGCGCTTCGGGATCATCGTAAGCCCTTTCGTCAGGAGCCGAAGATTGGCATGGAGCCGCGCGCCAGCACGAAGATGCGGGTAAGATGCCCGGGCAGCAGAACCATATTCAGTGCCACCGCATAGACCGCCGCGCCGGCGGTAAGCTCCACGGCCATCGGCCAAAGACCGAACGGCAGCACGGTCTGCAGAAGCAGCATTGTCGCGACCAGTGCCGCCCCGCACAACGCGATGCGTGCGTTCTTCATCACCAGTGCGCCGACCTTGAGGCCGGACAGGTGATGAAGCCGGCGGAGTGCGATTGGCACCATCAAGGCCGACAGCAGCGACCAGGACCATCCGACGACGACGATGCCAAAATGAGAGGCTGCCGGAAACACCACGCAATACAGGCCAAGCTGCCAGAATGCGACGCGGGCAAATGCGTCGGGGCGACCCAGCGCCGACAGCGCCTGTCCGGAAAAGGTCCAGAGCGGCATTGTCAGCGAGGCGAAGCACATCCCCTGGATAACCGGCACCGCCATCTTCCAATGCGGGCCGAAGACCAGCGGCAGCAGCGCGGGGGCGATCACTCCGAGAGCCGCGACCAGCGGCAACCAGATCGTGCTGGTCATCAGTACCATGTCGGTATAAGCGGCGCCGAACAGTTTTCGACTATGCGCGATCCGGCTCAGCGCCGGCATCATCACCAGCTGAACCGGCGTCAGCACCGTGGTGATGATCGCGCGCATCACGCGCAGCGCCAGCGCATAGTAGCCGACAGCGGTTAGGTCGAGACTGAGGCCAATCAGGATCGAGCCGAACTCGTCGATGCAGGAGCTAATGATGCTGGCGGTCATGAAGTGCTTGCTGAAATGCAGCAGGCTTTGAAATGCCGTATTCGAAAACAGCAGCCTTGGCCGCCAGTCGCTCGACCGCCACATAATGGCGACGATGAGGAACGATTGGACGAACTGCGAGATCACCAGCGCCCAGACGCCCCAGCCGTTCAGCGCCAGGACCACGCCGACCACGCCGCCGGCCAGGGAGCCAAGGACGGTGCGGATCGCGAACACGCGAAGGTCCAGGGTCCGGCGGAACAGCGCCGAATGAACGCTGACCAGAGCGCGTGGGATGCACAGCAGCGACAGCCAGGCGATGACCGGGCGCAGTGCCGGCTCGTTGAACAGCATCGGTGCCAGCAGCGCGATCACCTGCAGCAGCACGACCATCGCCCCTGCCAGCATCATGTTGGTCCAGAAAGCGGTCGAGATATAGCTTTCGTCCAGCCGCTCGGCTTGGATCAGCGCGTCGCCGAAGCCTTGGAACAACACGATGTTGACGGCGCCGACGACAGCCATGGCCAGTGCATAGACCCCGAACTGCTCAGGCGACAGAATGCGCGCGAACACCACGAAGAACAGAAAGGCCGAGGCCTGTGCGCCGCCGGTCTCCAGCACCGCCCAGAACGTGGCCCTGCCGACATTCAGCTTTGTCATGTTCTCGATCTCATGCGCCCAGTCTCATGTACCCGGTCTCATGTTCGGGAGGCCCTGTGCAGGGCGAGCCTAATACGAGCCCGGGATCGAGGCCGCAAAACTGCATAGGGATGTAGGCTCAATGGACTATCCCACTCAGGACAGCCGGCGCGGTCCGTCGTAGTGCCGGTTCAGCTTGTGTGAGAACACGACCGAGTCGCCATAGCCGTAGGTCGCGTGCTCACGCGACGCGACCATCGTCAGGACAATGCCGGCGATCTTGGCCTGGGCGGTGACAAGCTGGTCGATCGCCAGTTCAAGCGTCGCCTGCGGAGTCGAGCCCCAGCGTGACAGCACGATGGTCTTCTTCGGCGCGCGTGCCAGGATCCAGGTGTCACCGCCGATCAACACCGGCGGTGAGTCGATGATGACCAGGTCGTACATTCGTTCCAGGTTGCGCAACGTCGCCTCCCAGTTGCCGTTGCCGATCACGTTCATCGGGCTGCCGCCGGCCGATCCCGCCGCCATCACGGCAAAGCCCCAGGCCGGGTTGAAGTGAATCGCCTCGTCGGCCGTGATCGTGCCGCGCAGCAGCTGCGCCAGATTGCGGTCGGTGCGATCGAGTCCGGCGGCCGCCGACAGCGAGCGCGAGCGCAGGTCGGCATCGACCAGCAGCACCTGCATGCCGCGCGCGGTCGCTGCCGCCGCCAGCGCAATCGAGGTCTTTGTCTTGCCCTCATCGGGCACCGACGAGGTCACTAGGATGCTGCATGGCATCGGCGTCGTAGACGGAACAACGACGCGCGCCAACACGCCGGCGATGGCCTCTTCGAAGCTGCGGACCTGGTTGCGGTTGTTACGGCTGACCAGGGGGATAAGGCCGAGCGAAACCTGGCCCATGGTGCGTTGAACGTCGGCCATGCTGCGCAGGCCGCGGCTGGAATTCTCACGCACGATCGCCGCCACAGCACCGAGACCGAGTGAGAACGCCAACGAGAACGGCAGCAGCAGTTTCTTATTGGGCGACGACGGTGACAATGGCGGGGTTGCCGGCGACAGAAGACGGGCGCCGGCGGCCTGGTAGTTGACCTCGGGATCGGTCTGACGTGCCCGCGCCAGGAAGGTCGTGTAAAGTTCGCGGTCGGCGGCCGCATCGCGTTCGAGACCCTGCATTCGGGCCGAATCACCGTCGGACCGACCGAGATGCGACTTCATCTCGTTCAGGGTCTTGTTGAGGTTCTCCTCACCTTGCCGAGCCATCACGGCCTTGGCCTGCAGCGTCTGGCGGATACGGTCACGCTCGGCGGCAATTGAGCGCGAGATGTCGGCGACCTGCGCGCGCGCGGCCACCATGCGGGGCAGGTTGGAACCGTCAGAGCCACCCATCTCGGCCATTCGCGCTGTTGCCTGAGCCTGCTGCTCGTGCAGCCGCGGCAGCAACTGGGACCCGGTGGCGGTGGCCAGAAGATCCAGTTCCGGCGTACTGCCGCCTTTGGTCTGGGCCAGCAGCGACTCCGCGTCGGCCCGGGTTTGGCGCGCTTGGGTCAGCTGAGTACTGACTTGCGTCAGCTGTTCCTGGCTGATGGTGCTGTCCTTTCCGCGCGCAAGGTCGTTGGCATATCGGAAATTCTCATAGGCCTGGGCCGAGCGCG
>JAYTTA010000029.1:0-2814 GCA_043745345.1 Acetobacteraceae bacterium
GACGTGAAGTGTCGCCCCTTGAACGAGCCGCGCTGATCCGTCGCCATCGTTCCCACTCACCGTGCTGTCTCGATGCCGCCTACCTCAAACAGCTCACCATAGCGATTGCAACAGAACCGGAAAGAGCATCCTATCTACCGCCTGAACCAGCCAAGTGCACCAACGCTGAGAAAAGGTGAACAGACCTCAACCTTCTTAGAGTTCGGGTCATGAATTTGCTGCCTATCGAAATCTTCCGTCAGCCCGCTTTCAGGGCCGGCATCGTTTCCGGCGACCAGTAGTGGTGCGCGTATTGCAACCGGCACAGATCGCGCAGCTTGTTCTCCGGGAGGCCGGTGGCTAGACGGCTGGGCGCCATGAACGACACGTCCATCGATGGGCGGCCCTGGGTGATCCACTCCGCCAGCAGTTCTCCCAACGCCGGGGCGGTCGAAAGCCCGCCCACGCAGCAGCCACCGATCACATACAAACCGTCAATGCCGGGTGCTGGGCCCAGGACATGTTCGCCGTCCGCCGTCATCGTCGGCAGCCCGCCGCGATGCTCCTGCAAGGCCACATCCCGAAAGACCGGAAACTGCTCGGCCACGCTGGCCGCCAGCCGCCGGAGCACCGACAGGTCGAGGGACAGGTCATCGATCAGGAAGGCTGCGGGCAGATCCTGCATTTTGTATTGCACCGGGTCCGGCTCGTAGCCACCCAGCATCAAGCCGCCCTTCTCCGGCCGAACATAAACATTGGCGTCGATGATGCGGGTGATTGGCTGGTTCGGCCGCACGTCGGGCAGCGGCACCGTCACCATGAGCTGGTGCCGCGTGGGGACCACCTTCACTATCGATCCGCCGTGTGCCGCCACGACGCGAAGCCACGCACCGGCCGCATCCACCACGACGGGCGCGCGGATTTCGCCCTGTGGCGTGCGCACCCCCGCGACGGCTCCCCCCTCGGTCACGATCTCCTCGGCGGGCGTGTTCGGCAGCAGCACCGCGCCTAGCCGGGCGCTGGCCCTTGCATAGCCAAGCGGGATCTGCGCCGGCTCCAGATAGATGTCGCTACGCATGTGCATCACCGCGCGCACGCCGTCAGTCACGAGATACGGCATCAGCAGCCGGGCTGCTTCGGGACGTATCATGACGACGTCCAAGCCGAGCTGCTGGCCTCGTGCCACCTCCTCGTGGAGTTGCGCTTCATGCTCGGCAAGGCGGGCGACCTTGAGGCTGCCGGGCTGGAAGAAAACCATCTTCTCGCCAGTCTCCGCCTCGAACTCCATGATTTTCTGCACTGACTTCGCCGCGATGCGCGTCATGGCCGCATTGGAACGGAGCTGCCCACTCAGCCCGGCGGCGCGCGGCGAGGTTTGCGACCCCAGCTCGGCTTTGTCGAGCAGTGCGACCGACAGACCCGCTTTGGCAAGGTGGTACGCGGTCGCGGCACCGAGCGCCCCGGCGCCAATCACGACGGCATCGGCCCGTTGCGGAATCCCAGCTTCGCTCATGTCCTGCCCCTCTGGAGCCGGCCACGCCCGAAGCGGCGTTCCAGCAACCGCACCCCCTGCATCATAGGCCAAGCCATGACCAAATACATAACGCCCGCCAGCAAATAGTAGTCCATCGGCAGGTAATAGGTGCCCGCCAAGTCGCGCGAGCGAAGCATGAGCTCCGGCGCGGAAATCAGCGACGCGATCGAGGTGTCCTTCAGCAGCGAGACGACGTAGTTGCCCATCGGCGGCAGCACGATCTGCACAGCCTGCGGCACGATGATCTCTCGCATCACCTGGGGCCCCCGTAGCCCAAGCATCTGAGCGGCCTCCCTTTGGCCGGGATCGACCGCTTGGATCCCCGAGCGATAAACTTCCGCCAGGTATGCCGCGCCGTTCAGGCCGAGTGCCACGACCGCCGCGACAAAGGTGTTCAGCACAATGCCGAGCGGCGCCAGGCCGAAATAGATCAGGAACAGCAGGGTCAGCGCCGGCATGCCCCGCAAGATTTCGATGTAAAGGAACGCGATCCGGCCGGCCAAGCCGCCCGCTAGGCGCATGATCGCAATGGCCAACCCCAGCACGGCGGCGAGCACGAAGGCGAGTGCCGTCATGCGTAGGGTCCCCCCGGCCGCCTGCAGCAGTTCCGGCAAGCTGGTGGTGAAGATGTCCCAGGTCATGGGCGCTGGGTCATTGTCGGCCCCGCCGCAGGCGTGCCTCAGCCCGGCGCGTCAGATAGCCCAGGGGTACGCTCATCGCCAGGTAGATCGCCGCGACGGTCACGAAGATCTGCGTGGCGAGGAATGTCTTGTCCACCAGCGTCCGGGCGCGGAACATCAGCTCGGGTGCGGCCACTGCGGAGGCTAGCGCTGTATCTTTCAGCAACCCGATGGCGAAGTTGCCGAGCGGCGGCAGCACCACCCGCATGGCCTGCGGCAGGATGACGATGCGTAGTGCCACCAGCCGCGTCATGCCCAGCATCTGCGCCGCTTCCATCTGCCCCTGATGGACTGATTCGATGCCGGCCCGGAATACCTCGGTCAGATAGGCACCACCGTTGATCCCGAAGCCAACGATCGCGGCTGGCAACGGATCGAGCCTGATGCCGATCTCGGTCAAGCCGAAATAGATGATGAAAAGCTGCGTGAGAACCGGAACCGCCCGGAACACATCGACATAGACGGCGATCACGATCTGCAACGGACGGATATCGAGCCGCTGCAGGATGGCGAAGGTCAGTCCGATAACTGTCGCCAGCAGGAACCCGCCCGCGGTCACCTCCACGGTGACGATGGCTCCGAACAGCAGCACCGGCAGCAGGTCCCAGACGGTCAGCCAGG
>JAYTTA010000030.1:0-2802 GCA_043745345.1 Acetobacteraceae bacterium
GATAGCCGCGAATTGGACTCGGTGACGGCGGCGAAGCTCAGCATGCTGGCCTCCTGCTCATTCGGCGTGCCGGTCTTGCCGAGCCACTCCGGATCGACATAGACGTGACACGTCGCACACGCGCACGCGCCACCGCAATCGGCATCGATGCCCGGCACCGAGTTGTCGACCGCCCCCTGCATCACCGTCAGCCCGACCGGAACTTCGATCGGATGCTCGGTGCCGTTATGTTCGATATAAGTGATCTTCGGCATGTTCGCTCCCATTTGACCAGCCATGGCAGGTCCTTCATTCCGACCGTGCTACAGCAGGTCCTTCATCGACACTGACACATCCGCCAGCCTTTCGCGCGACAGCGGTTTCCGGCTGGCGATCAGCATCTTCCCGGCCATGAATTCGGGCGCCGCGTTGACCGCTTCAACCGAGCGCAGGCAGCCATCCGCAGAAAGATGGAACACCGCGAACGAATTTGACAGTGGGTCGCCGCGCAGCACCGTCTCTGCGGTGTCGAACGACAGGCCGGCGATCTGCAGCTTGAGGCTGTACTGGTCGGACCAAAACCACGGCACCTCATGCGCGGGCGCCTTTCGCCCAGTCAGCACGGACGCGACCTGCTTGGCCTGCTCCAGCGCGTTCGGCACCGATTCCAGCCGGTGCTCGCGGCCATAATGATGCAAGGGCCGGTGCGTGCAGTCGCCGATCGCGAAGATCGCCGGATCGCTGGTGCGTGCCGAGAAATCGACCCGGATGCCGCCCGCGCAGTCGATGCCGGCGGCGCTGGCGATCTCGGCATTGGCGATCGCGCCGACCCCAATCAGCGCCACATCGCAGGAGATCGTTCGCCCATCGGCCAGGCGAACCGCGGTGACATGGCCATCGACCCCCTCCAGCGCCGCGACATCGGCATTGAGCTCGATGGCGACGCCCTGGCCCTGGTGGAACGTATCGAAAAACGCCGACAGCGAGGTCGAGGCAACCCGCGCCAGCAGCCGTGCCTCACGCTCGATGATGGTGACCTCGGCGCCGAGCGCCCGGGCCGAAGCCGCGGCCTCCAACCCGATATAGCCGCCGCCGACGATGGCGACACGCCGGCCAGGCAGCAGCGCCGCCTTCAGCTTGTCCGCATCCGCCGCACTGCGCAATTCCAGCACGCCGGCAAGGTCGATCCCCGGAATGGACAGTTTTCGCGCCCGCGCGCCGGTTGCCAGGATCAGATGGTCGTAGGCCAGGATTTCGCCGTTCGCCAGGGTCACGGTCCGCGCGGCCCGATCGATCGCGACCGCCATGGTCGACAGCCGAAGCTCGACGTCGTTGTCTACGTAGAATTTCGCCGGCCGCAGCGCCAGCGACTCGACGCTGACCTCGCCCTTTAACCAGGCCTTCGACAAAGGCGGCCGCTGGTACGGCGGAACCGGCTCCTCGCCAAGCAGCGTGATGCCGCCCTTCCAGCCATATTGCCGTAGAAACGCAACCGCCGACCCACCCGCATGGCCGGCGCCGACGATCACGATACGAGAGGTTTCGGACATACTGTGCGGGTAGCCGATTTGGCCCCGATCGGCAATCCGGTTAAAGGCACAAGCCAATCCGATGCGCCCGGCAGGACTCGAACCTGCAACCGAGCGGTTATGAGCCGCCTGCTCTAACCAATTGAGCTACAGGCGCGCCGGAAGCCCTAGGCATGCCCGATTTGCCAGAAGATGGTCGAGATACGCAAGAGCCGCCCCTGCATGATGGGGCAATAGGCGATCCACGGCCCCCCCTGATATACAGGCGGCCATCCCGTCACGGAGACCACCCATGCGCCTCGATGCTATATCCATTGGCACCAACCCGCCCGAGGACGTCAACGTCGTGATCGAGGTCGAGATCGGCGGCGAACCGATCAAGTATGAGATGGACAAGGAAGCTGGCACCCTGTTCGTCGACCGATTCCTGCACACCGCCATGCGCTACCCCGGCAATTACGGGTTCGTGCCGCACACCCTCTCCGACGACGGCGACCCGATAGACGTGCTGGTCGCCAACACCCGCCCGATCGTGCCCGGCGCCGTCATTAACGTCCGTCCGGTCGGCGTGCTAAAAATGAACGACGACGGCGGCGGCGACGAAAAAATCATCGCCGTACCCTCGCCCCGACTGACCAAACGATACCTCAACATTCACAACTACACCGACCTGCCACAGATCACGCTGGAACAGATCCAACACTTTTTCGAGCATTATAAGGACCTGGAAGAAGGCAAATGGGTCAAAATCCTCGGCTGGGGCGACGCCGCGGAGGCCAAGCAACTGATCCTGGACGCAATCGAACGCGGCCGGCCACATCGCAGCAAGTAAGCACTGACGCTGTAGGCAAGAAAGCATGGGGCTCTGCCCCAAGCCCCGCAACGGGGCAGTCGCCCCTTTGAACCCCTCTCCTTAGGTTGGGCGCTCCCGGGCGGGGTCAGGGGCAGAGCCCCGGCCTTGCCTGCGGCGCTTAGAAAAGCCCTTCAATCTGGCCGTCCGCGTCCAATCGGATGCTTTCGGCGGCCGGAACCCGGGGTAAGCCGGGCATGGTCAGGACGTCGCCACAGATCGCCACCACGAAGCCGGCGCCGGCCGACAGTCGCACGTCGCGCACCGGCAGGATGTGGCCGGTTGGCGCCCCCAGCCGGGTCGGGTCGGCCGAGAAGCTGTATTGGGTTTTGGCGATGCAGACCGGGAACCCGCCGAAGCCCGCGGCCTCGTAGCCGGCAAGTTTCCGCGCCACCGCGGCCGGCAGGCTGATGTCGGCGGCGTGATATATTTCCTGCGCCACCG